>JBBQPD010000393.1:0-6085 GCA_038331535.1 Gemmatales bacterium
CCAACGCTCCCTGACGGTCGCGGCTCGTAGCGAAAACGCAGCTGCCCCAGTCGAAAAAAAATGCGCCGGACAAACTCTTGAACTTGCTTCGCCATTTTCCGGCGGTTAGCATAGAATGAGATTGGGATGATCCGTGCGGGCCGTTCGTGCCGCTCTTCTGGACATGCACTACCGCACTTCACCATTACAACCAGTCAGGCCTTGCGGAGAACGTCATGCTCAGCTCAGGACGATGGTTTTGCACCGCGGTCGCGGCGAGTCTTGTCATACTCGCTCCGTCGATTGCCGACGCCCAACCTCCTCGGCGTATTTTCCCTTCCGGGATGCCGAACTATCCGCCGGCGTCGTTCAACCCGAACCCGTACATCGCTCCCGGCGTGACGTTGCAGCAGTACGCCTACAACGTCTCGACGATGGCTCGCGCCTACTCGAACATCCCGCCCTACCTGCTCGGCTACAACCCGTATCCGTCCGTGGTCGCGCCGGCGTACAATCCCGGCTACGCGCCGTTACCTTATGGCAACAACCCCGGCTACTCGCCGTACAACCCGACGTTGTCCACCGCCTACAACCCGTACACGACCAGCCCTTATCTGACCACGAACCCCGGCATGACCGGCGGGCCAAGTCTTTCGACCACACCTGGATACGGGTCGGGCCACGACACCTCCTTAAGCACGACGAATCCCTACGCTTACAACCCCTATTCGGGTTATCAACAGGATCCCAACAGCGCCGCCATTCGGGGCGTCGCCGATCTGACCAACGCCACGGCCCAGTATCAGGTGACGATGGCCCGCGCCCGTTTGCTGCAAGAGGAAGTCACGCGCTCGAGGCTCGCGACCCGTCGTCTCATCCAGGAAGAGGCCGACCGCGAGCGCAAGAATATCCCGAACATGGAAGAGGCCCGGCAGAAGGACATCGAGAACTCGTTGAACCGTGCCCGCCGCGATCCGCCGATGACCGAGCTGCTGGCCGGCAAGTCGCTCAATGACCTGTTCAATCATCTCTCGACCCAGCAGGTCAAGGGATTCCGCGGCCCCAACGTGCCGCTGGATGAGCTCGATCTGAGTCTGATTAACGTCGGGCCAGGCGACGAAGGCGGCAACGTCGGACTCGTCAAAAATCTGAAGCAGGGCGACAAGCTCGGCTGGCCTTCGGTGTTGCTGGGCGACACGTACACGGAAGCGCGCGACAAGCTGGATGCCCGCTTGCCGGGCGCCGTCGGTCAGCTCCGCACGCAGAAACCCGTGGCCGCTAGCGATATCCACGACCTGGAGGACAGCATCAAGAAGATGGTCGAGACGCTGAACGCCAGCATCGGCGACCTGTCCCCGTCGCAATACATCACGTCGAAGCGCTATCTGAATCTCGTTCAAGATGCGATCACGGCCATGAAATCCCCGGGCGCGATCAACTTCTTCAACGGCACCTGGGTAGCGAAGGGTAAGAATGTGGCCGAGGTGATCAACTACATGAAGGAAAAGGGCCTCAAGTTCGCCGCGGCATCACCAGGCAGCGAGGCGGCCTACCGCGCCCTGCACCTTGCGTTCCTCGCCTACGACGCGAACATGACACTCATCGCCGCGAAGCCTTGAAGCGACGAGCCGTGAACGAAACGAGCCGCGACCGTCAGGGAGCGTTATTGAAACGCTCCCTGACGGTCGCGGCTCGTTCTAATTCGTAGGAGCGTTTCCCAACGCTCCCTGACGGTCGCGGCTCGTTCTAATTCGTAGGAGCGTTTCCCAACGCTCCCTGACGGCCGCGGCTCGTTCCGTTCCACGGCCTTAATAGCGGAAGATCAAATCGAACGTCATCCGGAACTTCTGGATGTCCTGCGGATGCACGAGCGGCAGCTCGGCCGCGACGCCGACAGAGGTATGTTCGTTGAACTTGTAGCGGAAACCGGCCGCGAGGTTCAGGATGTTGCGACCGGCCACGCCCGTCGAGCCGAAGTTACCCAGGTCGATGCCCTCAAGGTTGATGTCGCGCGCCTGGCCAGCGGTCGTGTAGTGGAACCAGTTCAACTCAACCAGCGGATACCACTTGTGGGCCGAGGCGATGTCGTAATCGAGATGCAGGGCCGAGTGGAAGAAGTCGGAACGCTGGCTGTCGATGGCGAACGTATAACCCGTCGTGGAGATGACGTTGAACTGTCCCCACGAAGTTCGGCCGAAGGTGTGGCCGATGGTGAAGTACGGGTCCAGGCTGAGCGTGCCGGTGTTCTGTAATACGGTGCCGCTGCCGATCGGCAGGTCGAGGTTCAGGCCGAACGCCGCGACCGTGTTGTTCGTGGTGTTGTGCAGGAAGGTAAACTTCGGGCCGATGTTCAGCTCGGCGAAGCCCGTGCTGTTCGAGATGCCGTCCACCGGCGCGCTCGGATCGAACGAGACGACGCCCAGCTTGTTGACGACGATGGACCAGCGATCGTTCAGCGCCAGACGCCCCTGGAGGCCGAAGAAGTAACTGTTGCCGCCGGCGAAGATGGGGGCGTTCTTGGGCGAGTTCTGGAACAGGAACAACGGCCGAACCTCGGTCAATGCCCGCGGATCCTCGAAGTAGAACGGGTTGCTGACGGGCGTGATCAGGCTCTCAAAAGCGCCGTCGCTCTTGCAGTTGAAACCGTTGCCGTTCGTGCCGCCGAACCAGTCTTTGCAGTGGCCCCAAAAGCCGTTGGGACGCGGCAGCGGCTGCTCGTAGGGGGCGGCCGGATTGTACGCGCCTTCCGGAGCGCCGAACGGCGCGGCCGTTCCACCCGTGGGCGGAGGCGGGGGCGGCGGCGGCTGGTACATCGTCTGATACGCGCCGTCGGGAGCCTGGCCCCGAGTGATGACAGCCGGCTCCTCAAACGAGACCGGCGCCACCGGAGCGGGCGGCGGAATCGGCGCGGCCAGCGTTTCCGCCAGCACGACTGGACGCTCCAGTACCGCAACGGGTTTGCTGACGGCGATGGGTCTGCCGAGTATTGCGGTGTTGCTCGCCGTGGCCGGAGGCGTCGGATAAGGAGCCGCACCGAAGCTAAGTTGTCCCGCCTGGCCCGCAAGGATTGTCCCCAGGGCGGCCGCCCAGCGCAAGCGTGATCGGATCATGGCTTTGCCTTCCTCCCTGAAGTGGCTGCACTTCTGTATATCACGCGCCCCAATCTTGGGTGACGGGCAATCTCGACCGGCGCAGCCGACGAGGCACTCTGGCCTCTCTACCGTTCCTCATCGACTCGTTCTCCGGGCCGGAAACACTTCTCGCCCACTCCGAAAACGCTTGGTAGTAACATGCGGAGCGTATATGCTGCATGGCCGGTAAAGATTCACGGATCGTCACCGGCGGCGCGACCGTCGCCGACGGCCTACTGATTGAGGATGAGTTCGTCATGAATCGCTTCTGGATCGGAATCGTCGCGGCCGCGCTGTCTGCACTCTGCCTGACGGAGGCGGCGCGGGCCTGGTGGGTGAAAGGACACGAAAGCATCGCGGAGGCAGCGGCCGCGAACCTGCCGGACGAGATGCCCGCCTTCTTCCGAGCAGGCGGTAAACAGTTGGCCCACCATGCCGGCGATCCCGACCGCTGGAAGAATCCGGCCTGTCAGCAGCTGCGCGACGCCATCGCTCCGGACCATTACCTCGATCTCGAGCATTTTCAGGGCAAAGAGTTGCCGGCGACCCGCTATGCAGCCATTGCTCTGCTGTACGAACTGAAGGAAAAGCCGGAAAAGACCGGGATGTTACCCTGGGCGATCATGGAAAATTACGACCGCCTGACTTGTGCCTTCTACGACCTGCGCCAGGATCCGGACAATGCGGCGATCAAGGCGAAGTGCCTCGTCTGCGCGGGCAATTTGGCTCACTATACCGGCGACTGCGCCATGCCGTTGCACACGACGCTGCACTACAACGGCCGGGTCCAGCCCGACGGCAAGGTAACGCAGCGCGGCATCCACGCCAAGATCGACGCCTTCCCCGAAAAGAATGGCCTGAGCGCCGAGGAGATTGCCCGCGGCCTGCAGGTGCAGACTATCGACGAGGTCTGGGTATATGTTCTCAAGCAGCTGAACGAGTCGCACAAGCACATCGCTCGCTGCTATGAATTGGACAAGGCGGGCGCCTTCACCAAGCCGACGGAGGAGAGCCGCAAGTTCATCCTCGAACGCTGCCGCGCCGGCGCCCAGCTCACGATGGACCTCTGGTACAGCGCCTGGCTGCGCAGCGCGAAGCTGCCGAAACACTACTGAAACTAGTAATGAGGACTGAGCTAATGCACTCAGTCCTCATGGCTTTTCCGGTATGGATTCTCCGAGCAGGCCTGCCAACCCCTCGCTGCCGAGCGGAACGATCCGGCCGGCGACGCGGATCGCGAACAAATCGTCGAGCGGTTGATAGCTGATAAACTCGACGACGGCGCCCGGCTTCAGAGGACGCGGTGGCTACCGTTTTATCGGCGACAGCACGACCTGGACGAGGCGCTGTTTGCTTTTATCGAGAAACGCCGGCAAGAGCCAGTCGCGGAACGAGGCGCAAACGTCCTGGCCGATCTCCTGGCCTCAGCGCACGAGGACGGCGAACCGCTCAGCAACAAGGAGATCCGCGACGCCCTGGTTACCCCGATCTTCGCCGGTCATGACACAACGGCCGTGGCCTTGGCCTGGGCCCTGGAGCAGATCGTCCCACGCGCCGATGTGGTACAGCGTAGCACCGATGAATTACGTGGAGCCCTTCGCTGGCGCTTCAGGCTGGTGTGGAGCCCTTCGCTGGCGCTTCAGGCTGGTGTGAGACTATCTTCTCTGCCGGGGTAATAACGCGAACTGCCAACCCCGGCCGAGCAACTGAGCATCAGGATCACGATTCCCGCTCACTCGGTCGCTCGGGATGTTGTTTTCGCTGTAGGGTTATTTGGCCATCGGCTGGATTAACCCGTCGCGTTCACTCAGTCGGCGCGCCAGGCGCACACCGGAAGAGAGCGCGCCTTCCATCCAACCGGTAAAGGCGTAGCAGCAGTGTTCCCCCGCGAAGTGGAGACGACCCTTCACACCTTTAGCCAGAAGTGGGCCGGCCACGGTAACTTGACCAGGGGCAGGGAAGGAATAGCTGCCGCGGCTGAACGGATCGTTCAGCCAATCGTACAACTTGCCTCTCACGAACGCCTTGGCGTACCCCGGCCAAAAACGCTCGAGCGCTGCTCGGTAGTTCGCGTGAAGCAGATCCCCGGACCAGGAACGGCATTCGTCGGCGGCCGGGCCGCCGCTGATGGCCACGACGGCATGTTCTCCTTCGTCACCTTGACCTGCCGTCGTTTCCCAGGTGAGCTGCACCAGGCCGTTCGAGAGGGCGTTCACGGAGCGCTCCGCGTCGGACCAGGGCCGACCTTTCGTGACTGCCAGGTACTTCACATTGTCGGCGAGAGGCGTGCTCAAGCCGGCGGGCAGGCTGGGGGTAAAGTCAATCTTGCTCCAGACGCTGGGCGGGGCGGTGAGAACGACGTCATCAAAAATCGGGTTCCAGTCTTTCATCGTTTTGCGGAGTGCGACTTCGACCTTGGCATCCCGTATTCGCACCGTGCGAACCGGACAACCCGTGTAGACCTTCCCGCCGCGTTTTTCAAGAGATTCCTTCAGCTTCGTCGCGAGTTGTTGGCAGCCGCCTTCGACATGGAGGGTGTCGGTTTCATCCCAAAATCGATCGAGACCACCGCCTTTCACAATGGCGAGCACCCCGAGTAAACTCTGCCAGGCCGGCAAGATCCCGTTGATGGCGGTGAACTGAACAGCCATCGCGACCTTGCAGTCCTTCGACACGGGCTGGCGCTCGATCCATTCGAGGAGCGACTGCTTGTCGAGTTTGCCGGCCTGCGGGTAGTCCCAGGGCGAGTAGGCGGGAATCGGTGCGGCTAACTCGTTCAACTGGCGAAGGGCGAGCCGCATGTCGTCATAGAGTTTGCGTGCGGCCTCTCGCGCAAGGATCTTTTTGTCCAACTCGATCACGTCGGTCGGGCTCTCCGGCAACTTCAGAAACTTGAGGTTGAAGCGTTCTTTGTAGGCGACCCACGTGGGTTGGTTCGGGCCTACCAGTTCGCCGCCCGCCTCGACGGTTTTCTT
>JBBQPD010000394.1:0-6076 GCA_038331535.1 Gemmatales bacterium
CGAGCGGCGACAGTGCGGGTAGGCTGGAAGTAAAAAGCAGGGCCACGCGGCGAGCGCAGACGGTGCGCGCCGTGCGACGCGCACGCGAAAGAGCGCGAACCTCAACTCTGCGCTACCTCAGAGGGAAGTTCCTGGGGCGGCTTAAGAATCGACGATTTCCACGTTTGCGCTCCAGCAGAAACCGGTGCGGCGGATTAAGAAAGTTCCGCCACACGCCGCCGACCGAAGATGATGAGCGGCGGGTGAGAGTACAGCGCTACTCGCCGATTTTGCATCTCTTGAGGTTGATGTTGATGGCTTGCTTTCCCTCACAGATTCCTTTGATCGTGATCTGACTTCCGCTCGACAGAGAAGCAAGCGTTTTCCGGTCTGCATCTTCAAACTGGCAGTTCACCCTGTTCACCACGATGGCATCTGAGCCTTTAAGTTCGACGTGTCCCTCCGTGATGCGGTGAATGGGGCCAGTCACTTGCACCACCTTGCCTTTGTACTGGTCGTTCGCCCTCGTCTCGTTGTCCTTGTATTCCGAGAGTAATTGGGCGGCACTGACTTCTATCGGCTTCTGCTCCTGCACCTTCTTGTCTTCCTCCTTCTTCTTGCCTTGGTTCGCCACTGCCACCAGAACGATGACGACCACCACGCCCCCGACGATCCAGAGGAGTTTCGATCTTTTCTTGGGAGGACTCGCATCGGACATACAGACGCTCCTTTTATGCTACATCATCGCTTGTGTGCGGTTCAGCGGCCAGCGAACACGGGCTTGACAGCATAGCTCGAAGCGCCGTGTGGGTTTTGTCGCCGAACATCTGCGTGTCGCGCGCATATCACCGTCGTTGCGCACGCTTGCATGGGTGTCGGTTGACTAGCACCGGTCTCCGATTGACTAGCACGGTCGCCGGTTGACTAGCAACGGCTGGGCGCAGCCTAGCACGGCTGCCCGGTTGACTAGCACGCTATCAACCCTTCTACTGGACCGTTTCAGCTACTGTCAAGAAAATTGCTCGTGCCGCTACCTTTTTCCTTGCCGCGCCGGGTGCCATAGCCACGGCATTGGCGTGGACATGCGAACGAACGCACATTCAGAAACTGGCCAGCACGGATAGTAATTCCCGATCGATCCGCAGCGGACCGGTCCGTCGCCCAGCATCATTCGCCGCGCGGGAATTGCGCCCACGGCATTCGCGTTAGCCACGAAGAAACATGGCGAGGTTTCATTCCTCTCCTGCCCATGCAAGGCGGGGCATGGCACCCAGCACGCTGAGGTTGATACTACCGCTGCCGGCTACGCTGTGGGGAGTCGAAATCCGAGGAAAAGCTCAATTTTTGAGCCAGCCCGCCAGAACGTCAGACGGTGCGGGACCGTGGCGGACATGCGCCGCCATCGCCGCAGACTCCTGAGCGGCTTGGAGTTACGTTGAAAAGTATGTCCGCCAAGCATGGCGGACGTGCGCGCAGGGTGGCGGAGGTAACCGCGTGGCACGCGCGGCCACGGAATGCCAACCATGTAACCAAATGCGCCGCATTGCTTCTCGCGAATCGTTTGCAGGCGAACGGGCGATTCGGTATACTGCGCGCGTGGAGCCTGTTGCGGAGATCGCGCCGTGAGTGCCGCGGAGGACAAACCCCCGAAGCCCAACGCCGGCGCGACCCCGAACAGTCCGACCGAAGAGCTGTCCCTCAGCGAATCCCGCGTCGAGCCGCCCACGTCCGAGCCGACGGTCGATTACCGTCAGCAATCACGTCCGGCCGAGCAGCCCCCAGCGCAAGCTCCCACGAACGATCTGCCTGTATCGTTCGGCCGTTACGAGGTCCGCGGGCTCCTGGGGAAAGGTTCGTTCGGCAGCGTCTTTCTCGGTTACGACGCGCAGCTCAATCGGCGAGTGGCGATCAAGGTCTCGAACCACCAGATCGCATCGCCGAAGGTGGAGCAGCAATTCCTCGAAGAAGCCCGCCGATTGGCCCAGCTCCGGCACCCCGGCATCGTTACGGTCTTCGACGTCGGCATCGATCGCGGCCGGTGTTACATCGTGTCGGACCATTTAGAAGGTGAAACCCTCTACGCCTGGCTGACCGCCAATCGGCCGAGCTGGCAGGAGTCGGCCCGCATCGCCAGCGCCCTGGCGGACGCGCTGGCCCATGCCCACGCCCTGCGGACCGTCCACCGCGACCTCAAGCCGGGCAACGTGATCCTGATCGACGGGCAGCGTCCGGTGATCGTCGATTTCGGCCTGGCGGTCAGCGACGTACAGTCCGACGCCGGTCAGCGCGGGCTGGTGGCCGGCACGCCGTCCTACATGTCGCCCGAACAGGCCAGGGGCGAAGGCCATCGCATCGACGGCCGGACCGACATCTACGCGCTCGGTGTGATCCTGTACCGGATGCTGACCGGCCGGCTACCGTTCCAGGTCAAGGACGTTCAGGAACAGCTCCAGCAGATCCTCAAGGACGAGCCGCAGCCGCCGCGCCAGCTGGTGCGCGACATCCCGCCCGATCTGGAACGCATCTGTCTGCGGGCGCTGGCCAAGCGCCTGAGCGAGCGCTACACCACCGCGGCCGACATGGCGGAGGAGTTGCAGCAACTCCTGACCGGGTCGGCCCCTGTAGGTGTCACGAGCCGAGCGGCACCGGTAGCGCCCGACGCGCCGACGAAGAAGCAGGAGGCTGCTGCGGACGAACCGTCCGCCTCGTTGCCGCCGATGCTCCTGGTGCAGCCGGAGGAGCCGCCGTCCAGCACCCGCCGCGCCCGCGAGGCCGAGCGCCGCCGGGTCACGATCTTGCAATGCGCCTGCGACCTGTTCACCTCCGAGGACGTTCTCGCGGCGCTCGATCCCGAGGAGCAGTCAGAGGTGCTGCAACAGTTCCAGCAACTGTGCAAGGAAGTCGCCGAGCAGTTTGAAGGCGCCGTCGTGAAAGCGACCGACGACGGGCTGCTGATCTGCTTCGGCTTCCCCGTGGCCTTCGAGGACGCCACCCGCCGCGCCGTCCGCGCCGGCCTGCGCGTCGTCGAGCGGATGGCGGCGTTCAACGAACGTCTCCACCAAACCAAGAAGGTCAGCCTGTGTGCCATCGTCGCCGTCCACAGCGACATGGCCGTCGTGCGCGAGAAAGGCGCCGAAGGCGAATTGCTGTCAATCGTCGGCCCTGTACTCGGCGTCGTCGATCAGATCGCGGGGATCGCGGGGCCGAACACGGTCGTCATGAGCGACGACACGCAGCGGCTGGTGAAGGGCTACTTCGCGTGCGACAGCCTGGGGGCGCACCGCCTCAAGGGCGCGGCCGGCCCGAAGGAACTGTTCCGCGTGCAGAGCGAACTGGCGGGCAGAGGCCGGTTGGACGTGGCCGATCCCGCCGCCTTGACGCCGTTGATCGGCCGCGACCGGGAAGCCGGGCTACTCCAGGAGCGCTGGGAACAGGCCGTCGAGGGTATGGGGCAAGTCGTCCTCCTCATCGGCGAGGCCGGCATCGGCAAGTCGCGCCTCGTCCACGTTTTGAAAGAACAGGTCGTCAAGGACAAAGCCGCCGGCCCCGACCCGGTCGTCGAATGGCGCTGCCTGCCGCACCACCAGAACAGCAGCCTGTACCCCGCGATCGACTGCTTCGAGCGCCTCCTCGGCTTCGGCCCGCACGACGCGCCGGGACGGCGGCTCGACCTCCTCGCCGGACACCTGGCAAACCTCGGACACGGCGAAGACGAGGAGATCGGCCTGCTGGCGTCGCTGCTCTCGGTCCCTCTCGCCGGCCGGTATTCGGAGACAGAGCTGAACCCGCAGCGCCGCAAGGAGAAGACGTTCGACCTCCTGCTCGACTGGCTGCGCGAGTGCTCGCAGCGCCGGCCGGTGCTGTTCATCGTCGAGGATTTGCACTGGGCCGACCCTACCAGCCTGGAGTTTCTGGAGCTGTTCATCGACCAGGGATTGAACGACCGCATTCTGACGCTGCTGACGTTTCGGCCCGAATTCGAGACGCCGTGGAAGAGCAAGGCCCACCAGACGCAGGTGGCCCTGAATCGGCTGACGAAGCGGCAGATCGCCGAGCTGATGGTGCTGAAATCGGGCGTCCGCAAGATTCCGCAGCGCGTCATCGACCAGGTCGTGGAGCGGACCGACGGCGTGCCGCTCTTCGTCGAAGAGTTCACCGCGATGGTGCTGGAAGCGGGCACCATCCGCGAGGTGAACGGCGGCGTGGAGATGTCGGAGACGTTTCCGATCCACGAAATCCCGGCCACGCTGCAAGACCTGCTCATGGCCCGGCTGGACCGCATGGCTAGCGACATCGAGGTCGTCCAGCTCGGGGCGATCCTCGGCCGGGAATTCTCCTTCGAGCTGCTCCAGGCGGTGGCGCCGCTCGATGAGGCGGCGTTGCGCGTGGAGCTGGCCAAGCTCGTCGAGGCGGGACTGCTTTTGCAGCGCGGGCGGCCGCCGCGCTGCACCTACCAATTCAAGCACGCCCTGATCCAGGATGCCGCCTATCAATCGCTGCTGAAGAAGCGGCGCCAGCAGTTTCACCAGAGCATCGCCGAAGTTCTGCAAGCGAAGTTCCCCGACAGCGTGCTCGCCCAGCCGGAGCTGCTGGCCTATCACTACACGGAAGCCGGCCGCGCCGACCCCGCGGCGGACTACTGGGGGCGCGCCGGCGAGCGGGCGCTGCAGCGCTACGCCCACCTCGAAGCGATTGGCCATCTGACGCGCGGGCTCGAACAGCTCCGCACGTTGCCCTCCTCGCCGGCGCGGCACGAACGCGAAATCCGCATGCACATCAGCCTCGGCATCCCGCTGCAATCGACGCGCGGCTACAGCGCGCCGGAGGTCCGGGACAACTACGAGCGCGCCCATGAGCTGTGCCAGCAAGTGGGACTGACGGCACAGACCTTTCCCGTCCTGTACGGGCTGTTCCGCTACTTCATGTTGCAAGCCGAGTACGCCCGGGCGCAGGCGCTGGCGGGAGAGCTGCTGACCCTGGCCTCGCAGGAGCGGAACCCTGGCTTCATGGTGGCGGCCCATCGGGCGTTGGGATCGACGCTCGTCTACCAGGGCAAACATACCGAGGCACTGCCGCACCTGGAGAAAGTGCGGGCGGTGGAGGCGACGCCGGCGCTGCGGACGGCATCCTATCGCTACGACGTCGTCGATCCGTGGATTACGTCGCTGTCGTACCTGTCGTGGGCCATGTGGCTGCGCGGTTACCCGGACCAGGCGCGGGCCATCAGCCGGCAGGCGATCGCCACGGCCGAGGGGTTGGAGCATCCATTCAGCATCGCGCTGGCGCTGACGTTCGACTTGTGGCTGTATCAGTTCTGTCACGACGTCGAGCAGGTGGATAAGTCGGCCGAGATGGCGCTGGCAATCGCCACGAAGAAAGACTTCACCTTCTGGATCGGCTGGTGCAAAGTGCTGCGCGGCTGGACGCTGGGCGAGCGCGGGCAACACGAGAAAGCGATCGAGCAAATCCGCCAGGGCATGGCCGAGTGGAACGCTCAGGGTTCGCGGCTGGCCCAGAGCTATTTCCTGACACTGCTGGCCGAAACCCAGGCCGGCGCAGGCCGTATCGCCGACGCCCGTGCCACCCTGGCCGACGCGCGGAAGTTCGCCGCGGAGACGGCCGAGGGTTTCTGGTCCTCGGAGATTCTTCGCATGGAGGGCGAGCTACTGCTGAAACAGGATGCCAACGCGACAGCCCAGGCCGAAGCGCGCTTTCGCGAGGCGCTCGACCTGGCGGGGCGGCAGCAGGCCCGAGCCCTGGAGCTGCGCGCCGCGCTAAGCCTGGCGCGGCTCAGTCGGACGGTGGAGTCACGCGCCGTCCTGGCCGAAGTCCACGGCTGGTTCACAGAAGGAGCGGACACGCACGATGTGAGAGAGGCGAAGGCATTGTTGGACCGCCTGACGTGAGTGCATGCGTTTGGCGCGAAAAGAAACTCCACCTGGTCGCTTGATTGCCCGACCCAAATCCCACGCCGCGTTCTTGCCGGCGAAGGAACTCAAGCTTTCGTGCCGGGGTATGTCCGGTTGGTTTCAATCTCTACGATTCTGTCAGCGCCGCGGAAACAGGGATCGAAAAACTGCAAGCAGCCGCAGGTGCC
>JBBQPD010000395.1:0-6047 GCA_038331535.1 Gemmatales bacterium
ACTTTTTAGTTTTTCTGTGCCACCGGTTCGGGGGCCCGGGGTACTCGCGGGGCCGCCACCGGCGAGACGCCGGTGCCACTGAGAAATACCTCTCACAGGAACCGTATCAACGCGAGCAGGAACACCGTCAAACCGAGCATCATCGCCAGCGCGTAGAACTGCACCAAGCCGTTCTGCACCGGGCGGAACAACCAGCCGAACAAGCGCGGCACCTGGCCGATCAGGTCCACCAAGCCATCGACGAGGAAATAATCGACCAGCCGTATCGTGTGCGTCAACACGGCGAGCGGGCCGAGAATGAAGGCGCCGTACAGCTCGTCGAAGTGAAACTTGTTCAGCGACAGTTGATACACGCCCTGCATCGACGCCGCCAGCTTGCCGGGAAGGTCGGTCCGCTTCACGTACATCAGCCATGCCAACGCGATGCCCGCCAGGGCGATGAGACTGCTGGTAACCATCAGCACGACGTTTTCCTCGTGCTTCGGCGCCTCCGGGAACCACGGCGTCTTCTCGACGAAGTGGCCGAAGAGATGCGTCGGGCCGAGGACGCCGCCGATGGCGAGCGCGAAGACAGCGAGGACCATCAGCGGTACGGTCATGAGCGGCGGCGACTCGTGGGCCACGCCTCCGTGACCGGTCGCGATGTCATGTCCGTGCGCGTGGCTGTGGCCATGTGCCGTCTCCTCGTCATCGTGCCCGTGCGTACCCGCCTCCGGCGGCACCACCTGCTCGCCCCAAAATGTGCGGAAGTAAGCGCGGAAGGTGTAGAAGGCGGTCAGGCCCGCGGTGAGGACCGCCGAGAAGAAGAGGACCGTATACGCACTATGATGATGTCCCGCTTCGCGCGCGACGGCGAGGATCTCGTCCTTGCTCCAGAAGCCCGACAGGAAGGGGAAGCCGGCCAACGCCAGGGCGCCGCACAGGAAGGTCGCGTGCGTCACCGGCAGCACTTTTCTCAGGCCGCTGAAGCGGCGCATGTCGATCACGCCCCCCATCGCGTGCATCACGCTGCCGGCCGACAGGAAGAGCAGCGCCTTGAAAAAAGCGTGCGTAAGTAGATGGAACATTGCCGCCACGACGGCGAATGTTACCAGCGAATTCCCTTCCGTGCGGAGACCGCAGCCGAGCGCGAGGAACATGTAACCGAGCTGGCTCAGCGTCGAATAGGCCAGGACTCGCTTCAAATCATTCTGCGTCAGCGCGATCAGCGCCGCCATCAGGGCGGTGAAAGCGCCGATGCTGGCGACGACTAACTGGGCATCGGGCGCGAGCATGAACAACGGCGTGCAGCGGGCGAGGAGGTAAACCCCGGCGGTGACCATCGTGGCAGCGTGGATGAGAGCGCTGACCGGAGTCGGGCCTTCCATCGCGTCGGGTAACCAGACGTGCAGCGGGAACTGCGCCGACTTGCCTGCGGCGCCGCAGAAGAGCAGCAGGCAGGAAGCGAACAGGACGCCGCTGGAGAGTTGCGGGGCGTAATCGAAGACGCCCTGGAAGTCGAGCCGGTAGCCGGTGTTGATCCACAGCACGAACAGGCCGATCAACATTCCCACGTCGCCGATGCGCGTGACGAGAAACGCCTTCCGCGCTGCGTCGGCTGCGGCCGGCTTCTTGAACCAGAAGCCGATGAGTAAATAGCTACACAAACCGACGCCTTCCCAGCCGAGAAAGAGCACGAGGAAATTGTCGGCCAGCACGAGCGTCGTCATCGAGAAGATGAACAGCGCCACCTCCGCGAAGAAGCGCGGGTAACCGGGATCGTCCTTCATGTAGCCGGCCGAAAAGATGGCGATCAGCGTGCCCACGAACGTAATCATCACCAGCATCACCGTGGACAGCGGGTCGGCGCGCAGGCTGTAATCGGCGTGGAAGTTGCCCGCCTCGATCCAGTTGAAATAGCGCACCGGCGCAAAGGTGTTATTGCTGTGGTGGGAGGCGTCCATCACCGCATCGAAGGGATTGTTGCTGTGGTGGGAGGCGTCCCGCACCGCCAGCAGGGCCATCACCGAAAGTGCGCACGAGGCGGCGATAGCCAGAACGCACGGCCAGTGGCTGAAGCGGCGCAGCACCTTCGGGCCGAGGAAGAAGATCAGGAAGCTGGCGAACAGCGGCAGTGCCGGGATCAGCCAGAGATACGGGCGGACCTCAGACATGGCTGGCCTCCGGGCGGTGTTCGGGTTCGGGACCGGCCGGCGCCAGCTGCGGCAACGGCGTCTCCTTTTGCTGAGGCGGGAGGGGGCCTTCGTCCTCGTCAGTGGTCCGGTCGAGGTCCGGCTCGCGCAAGTCTTGCCAGACGCTCACGTCCAGCGTGTTCCTCGTCTTGTACAGCATGAGGATCAGCGCCAGGGCGACGGCGGCCTCGCACGCGGCCACGGTCAGGATGAACAGCACGAACGACTGACCCTGCAAGTTGCCGCGATAGCGCGCGAAGGCGACGAGGTTAATCGACACGCCTTGCAGCATCATCTCGGCGCACAGGAACATGACGATCAGGTTGCGCCGGGCCAGGAAGCCGATCATGCCCAGGACGAACAGGACGGCGCCGACGGCGAGGTAGTGATAGAGCAGCGGGTTCATGGCGCCCTCCCCGGAGTCTGGTGCCGCTGGGCGATGGCGATGGCGCCGACCGTGGCGACGAGCAGCAGGAAGCCGCCGAGTTCGACGGGCAACAGGTAATCGGTGAAGAGCGATTTACCGAGGTGGGCGGAGTTGTCGGCCGGCGCCTGCGGCCGGCCCGAGTCGTCGCGCCGCACCTGAGCCGCGAGCACCGATGGCGGCCCACTCAGGCCGGATTGCGACTTCGCCCTGTCCCAACCGGGCGATACCAGGCCGATGTCCTGCCGGGCCGTCTGCACGAGTCCCTCGTAGTTCTTCAACACCTCACGCATTTTCTCCGGCGTCCGATCCGGAGCGTCCTCCGGCCAGTCGTAGCGCGTGACGCGGTCGTTCTCCGTCAGGTCGGCGAGGTCTTTGCGGCCGAGTATCTCCAGCGACTTCTTCAAGCGGAAGAGAAAGCTGTGATCGTTCTTTAGCTCCTCCGCCAGCAGGGAGGCCGCGATCCTGTTCTGGTCCACGCTCCTCGACCAGTCGCGCTCCGCCCGCATCTTTTCGAGCGTTTCGTTCAGCTCTTCGGGATTGCCTAGCAGCGCGTCGGTGATCTCCCGCGGCGTCTCCATCGTTTCGGCGGCGCGAATACGGCTCAGGAAGGGGTCGATGCGACGCGGATCGACCGTCTGTGTCTTCGGCAGAAAGCCCAGTTGCAGCACATACAACAGCGCCCCGAGCAAGATGAAGCCGGTGAGCGACGCTAGCAGCGGCTCGCGCGAACGCGCATCGGCGTCGGAGGGTCCGGTCTGCTGTGCGAGCATGAGGATGAACAGGAACGTCACGACGATGGCGCCCGCGTAAATGATGATCGTCGCAACCATGAGGAACGGTGCAGCGAGCAACAGGAACAGGCCGCACACGCTGAGGATGACCAGCGTGAACGACAGGGCGGCGCGGGCTGGATTCTGCTGCGTGATGAGCAAGGTGCCGGAAACGACGGCGAGACCGGAGAAGATATAGAACAGCACCGTCTCGACCGACGCGCCGCCGACGTTGACGATCAGCACGCCGGCAAGCGCCAGGGCGAGGATGCCCAGGACGGCGCCGTAAAAGAGCTGTCGTCCCTGCGGCCGTGGTAGAAGGAAGTAGATCGCGGCGGCGCCCGCCAGCAGCGGCAGCAGCACGACGCGAAACTCCGCGAAGTGCGACGGGGACGCGGCGATGAGCGGAGAGAACGGCATGTCGGTTATTCGCGCTCCTTCAAACGCCGCTTGCGGCTTAGCGGGCGCTTCCCGCTAAGCCGCAAGCGGCAATTAGTTCTGCGATGTAGACGAGTTCGTTAACCCCGCGTCGGCCAACTCCGACGCCGGGCCGAGCTTGCCCGACCGCGTTCGCACCGGGTCGGTGCCGGCCTTCGTCGTCTGGTCAAAGACGGCCAGCAGCTTCTCCTTGTCGAACATCATCTCCTCCCGGCTCATGCCGGTGAGGTCGTAGAGCGACGTCAGTTCGATGGCGTCCACCGGGCACGCCTGCTCGCACATGCCGCAATAGATGCAGCGCAGCTCGTCGATGACAAACGTCTCCGGATACTTCTCGCGCGGGTAGCCGTGGCTCGGATCGGAGTGCCATTCCGGCGGGGCGGGCGCCGCGATAATGTCGATGCAGTGGGCCGGACAGGCGGTCGAACACATGTAACAGGCGACGCACTTGACGCGGCCCTTTTCGTCACGGTTGAGCCGATGGACGCCGCGATAGTTCGGCGGCAGCTTCGGCTCGACCTCGGGGTACTGCTGCGTAATGCACTGGCCGCCGATGCCGAACAGCGTCTTGCCCAGGTGCAGCATCGTCGTTGCGACGCCCGCCGTGATCGCCGGCAAGTAGAGCTGCTCGAACAGCCCCATCTTTGGCTCGGTCACCCACTTCACTTCGGTCGCGGCGATGGGCATAGGTGGTAACTCCATTTCGCCGCTTGCGGCTTAGCGGCTCTCCGCTAAGCCGCAAGCGGCAATGCGGTCAGCGCGGCGTCGCGCGCACGTTCAGGGCCATCTTCACTTTCGGCGACGACTTCGGCAGGTAGATCGTGAACCAGGCCGTCCCGACCAAAATGACGATCGACAGCGGCAGTAGCACCCACGGACTCAGCTCGTAGTGCTTGACAACCAGCACACACACCAGCGACGCCAGTGCTAGCGGCATCATCACCTTCCACGCCAAACCCATCAACTGGTCGAAGCGGAAGCGCGGCAGCGTCCAGCGGACGATCATGAAGAAGAAGATCACCAGCCCCATCTTGGCGCCCAGCACGATCACCTTGAGAATCAGCGCCGTGGTGCCGGTGCTGTACGGATCGGTGACGCCGGGCAACAACCAACCGCCGAAGAACAGGATCGATACGAGGAAGCTGGTCGTAATCATGTGCGTGTATTCGCCCAGCATGAACAGGCCGAACTTCAGGGCGCCGTACTCGGTGTGGTAGCCGCCCACGAGTTCCTGCTCGCACTCGGGCAGATCGAACGGCAGGCGGTTGCATTCCGCGAAAACGGCCGTGACGAACAGCAGGCAGGCCAGCGGTTGGAAGAGGAAGTTCCAGCCGTGTATGTACTGGTAGCCGAGGATGCGTTCGAGGTTGAGCGAGCCGGACATCAGAAAAACGCCGAGCGCCGCCATGCCGAGCGGAATCTCGTAACTGATGAACTGCGCGCTGGAGCGTAGCGCCCCGAGAAAGCTGTACTTGTTGTTCGACGCCCAGCCGCCGAGTACGATCGCGTAAACCGCCAGGCTGCTGATGGCGAACACCCAGACGATGCCGACGTCAACATGCGGGGCGATGACGAACTGCGTCTGCTCGTTGTAGTCCTTGAGGCGTTCCGGATAGGTCTGGCCGCCCGCTTCCGCGACGTGTTTCTTCTCCGCTGCCAAAACCGCCTGCATCTCGGTTTCCGTCTGCGGCCAGATCGGGCGGGATTGTTCGGTCCGATAGTCGATCAACTGTGGCGGCGTGCTGGTCGGGCCGAATGGGACGACGGCGAAGGCGAGCGTCGCCGTCGCAATGGAGACCGCAGGCGCGAGCAAGAAGAACAGCTTATCGACGCGCGACGGAATGATTTCCTCTTTGAGGAGGAACTTGACGCCATCGACGAGCGGTTGGAGCAATCCGAGCGGCCCGACGCGGTTGGGACCGATGCGGTCCTGCGTCCAGGCGGCAATCTTCCGCTCCAGCAGCGTCAGGTAGGCGCACGTCCCCTGCAACACGCCCATCATGACGGCGATGAAGATCAGGGTGATCCAGAAACCGAATGAGAGATACATCAGATCCGTAATCCCTTATCGCCGCTTGCGGCTTCGCTGGTTGAGCGAAGCCGCAAGCGGTTACAGGCCCTTTTCCAGGTGGATGCCATATTCGTTCATTTCGCCGCCCGCCAGCGGGGCGAAGTACGCCACCTCCGCGGCCAGTTCCTTGCGCAGCGTCGGGGCGTGAACCAGGCCGCGCCGCTCCAGCA
>JBBQPD010000396.1:0-6037 GCA_038331535.1 Gemmatales bacterium
CGAAGACGACGAGGTGGACATGATCCCCCTCATCGACGTCAGCCTCGTGCTGCTCATCTTCTTCATGCTCACGGCCAGCGGCGTCGGGGCGGCCAGCCTCGTCAAGCTCGCGGGCGTCAAGAACCCGCCCGTCGCCGACACCACCGGCGTCTCGATCAACATGTCGGTCGAAACCAAGGACGGCAAGCGCACGATCGTCTACGCGATCGGCGAGGACGGCAAAGCGACGGGGCAAGCGGAAGACAGCAACATCCGCGATTCCAAGGTGCTACTGAAGCGCCTGAGCGAACATCTGGAAAAGAAGACTGAGGCGGTCGATCTGACCATCAACCCGCACCTCGACCTGGAAGACGGCGAGCTGGTCAAGATGCTGCGCGACGTGAAGACGGTCCCGAATCGCCGCAAGATCGGCCGCATCTACAACGGCGTCACCGAGGCCAAGCCATGACGTGGAAGATCCGGCACGAAGGCTCGCCCAAGCCCGTCGAGGGGCTGTCGATCGAGGAAGTTCTGCAAGGGCTGTCCGACGGCAACTGGGAAGCGACCGCCGAGGTCATGGGACCGAACGACAAGCAGTGGACGAAGCTGGAAGAACACTCGCAATTCGCCGAGTTGGCCGCGGAGTTCCAGGAGCCGCCGGCGCGCGTTTACGGCGACGAAGACGCCCACGTCGATATGAACGCGCTCATCGACGTATGCATGGTGCTGCTCATTTTCTTCATCCTTACCACGTCCTACGCCTCCATGCAGAGCCGGCTCGAAAGTCCCGACGTTGCTCCGAAAGACGACGACGACAAGGCGGAGGCGGTGCGGGTCATCGACGACAAGGAGCAGGAGCAGTCGGTCCGGATCGTCGTAACGATGGAGGACGGCAAGCCGGTCATCAAGGTGGAAGGCACGCGCGTAAATCCGGACCAGGTCGAGGCCGAGTTGAAGAAATTGGTGCGCAGCAGCAAGAAGACGACACTGCTGCTGGAGGTGCATCCGAAGGTGCCGGTGGGCGTCTCGCTGCCGATCCAGCGCGACGCCGCCGCGGCCGGGATGAACCGGATTCAGCGCGTGGTGCGGGATTAGAGGGGTGTTCCGTCGCTGCCGTTCTCGGCACAGGTCATGCGCGAACCTGGACCGCGCTCGAAGAAAGAGAGGAAGGAAGTGGACTACCCTCACATCGTCAAAACGCCAGAAACGTGCGAGGGTCTGCCGCGCATTGATGGCACTCGGATTACCGTCAACTCGATCGTGCGCCGGGTAGTTCGCGCGCGCCAGGCGCCGGAAGAGGTGCTCATGGCCCACCCCCATTTGACCCTCGCACAGATTCATTCAGCCTTGGCCTTTTACTTCGACCATCGCGCGGAAGTGGACGGCTCGCTGGAAGATGCCGAGCGGTTGGAAGGGGATCTGCGCACCCGATTTCCCTCCCGCTTGGTTCCCAACGCGACCGCCCAACGATAACGACCCATGTCACTGCGATTCTTTTTCGATGAGTGTGCGGATGAAGATGTCGCAAGGGCGTTAGCGGCTTTGGGCTTGGACGTGGAGACAGCAACCGGAATCGGGCGGAAGAGATTTACGGATCCGGAGCAACTCGATTATGCACGACGAGAAAACCGAGTCGTCTACACAGTAGATTCCGATTTTCTTCGCCTTGCCGCGGGCTTCCTCGCACGCAGCGAGTTCTTTTCGGGCGTCATTTACCACGCTCCTTTCGCACTGACCAAACGCGAAATGATCGACGCCCTGGTTCTTTGCGATGGAGTCTTTGAGCCTCCGGACATGCACAACCGAATAGAGTTCATTTGAGAAGAGAAAAGGAAGCAATAAAGGGGTCTCTTCAACGACATTTCCTTTCTTCCGAACGCTCTCAGAGTCTGTTCCACAAGTGGGTTTTAGTAGAGTCGAGAGGTAGCGCGGTGCGCCCGTGCCGGTGGAGAACCGGGAGGGCCGGTCTGAACGCTGTCGCCCTCCCCCACTTCCTTCCGTCGCCCGTTTCTACCGCCCGCTCATCGAACCGGACGGGCGGATTTCCCGCATCCGGCTCTCCGACGGGTTTCACGGACAGGACCACCCTAGCCTTCGCCAGCCCGTACAGTTCCTTCCGGAGCCGCCGAATCCTTAGTGGAGGTAACAGGCAACATGGCCACTCTCCGGACTCTTGGCCCCTTCCAGAGACGCACGCGAAGTCAGGCTCCTTCCCTCCACCGGCATTACCCGGTTTCAACGGTACTACGGGCCTGTCCGCCATCCTCGCACGCCCGGTCTGGTTCTCACGAACCTCTGGTTGGTGGTCGAACCACCACGTCCGAGGACTTCCCGTGTTTCGTGACCTCCCCGTCCTGTACGCATGCTGTCGCCCTTACCCCGGCGAGTCCGTCGTTGGCTTCGTTCGTCCACCACGACGTCCGTGGCCTTCCCCACGGCTCGATTGGGTCGGCTCTCGCATTACGGCTTTCGAGGCTTGCACGGCGTTCACTGGTGTTACGGCCTGCGTACTCGCGGAATCGCTGACCGATCCTTTCCACCGAAGGCTCCGCCCAGCTCGTTGCCTCCCCGGACGCTTCGGTTGCTACGGGCTAGAACGACAGGTGCCCGGTGGGATTCGCACCCACTGAGGACTCACGACTATCACGGCGCACCGAGCCGCGACCGTCAGGAAGTGTTCCCCGCGCTCCCTGACGGTTGCGGCTCGTAAGATTCTAATACACTTCCAACATTCGCCACACGGAATCGAGGATCCGCTCGTGTTTGCACGTCTGACCGGACTTATCGCCGCGGCGCATACCCCGCTGTCGCCGGACGGCAGCCTTAACCTGCGGCTGGTCGAGAAACAGGCCGAACACCTCGCCGCGGCAGGCGTCAAAGGCGTGTTCCCCGGCGGCTCGACCGGCGAGAGCCCTTCGCTGACGGTCGAGGAACGGCTGACGCTGGCCCAGCGCTGGGCCGAGGTCGGCAAGCGCTGCGGTTTGGCCGTCGTCGTCCACGTCGGCCACAACTGCCAGGCCGACGCCCGCGTCCTGGCGGCGCAGGCGCAGGAGGTCGGCGCCGACGCCATCGCGGCGCTGGCGCCGTCGTACTTCAAACCGGCGACGGTGGACCACCTGCTCGACTTTCTCGCGCCGATCGCGGCCGCGGCGCCGCGGCTGCCGTTCTACTTCTACGACATCCCAGCCATGACCGCCGTGTCGCTGCCCGCCTCAGAGTTGTTGGAGCGCGGCACGGCACGCATCCCGAACCTCACCGGCCTCAAGTTCACGAACGGCGATTTGCTCCAGCTCCAGGAGTGCCTGCGTTTGCGCGACGGCGCGTTCAACGTCCTGTTCGGCTACGATGAGATGCTGCTGGCGGCGCTGGCCCTGGGCGTGCGCGGAGCGGTCGGCAGCACCTACAATTTCGCCGCTCCGCTCTACCTGCGCATCCTGCGTGCCTTCGAGGCCGGCGACTGGGCGACAGCGCGGGCCGCGCAGTACGATTCCGTTCGGTTGGTGCGGCTGCTGTCGAAGTTCAGCTTTCTGCCCGCCGCGAAGGCGGTGATGGGTTTCCTCGGCATCGACTGCGGCCCCGTCCGCCCGTCGCTGCGTACCCTCTCCGGCTCGGAAAAAACCTCGCTGCGCGAACAACTCGAAACGACGGGACTGTTCGCGGCAATGATGCTGTAATGTCGCAGCTAAAGTCGCAACGCGGAGGCAACGACGCACACGAGCCGCGACCGTCAGGGAGCGCTTCTCCACGCTCCCTGACGGTCGCGGCTCGTAATCGAGCAGGGTTGCTTGCATTTCGCGCGAAACGTAAACGGGTGTTTAGTCCTTCGCCAAATCCGCCGGCTTCACTCCCTTGGTATAGCCGCCGCCCCGGAACGGCGTCGGCGCGAACGTGCCGACCACGTCTACCTTGCTCTTCTCCGGAATCTGCTTTTCCATGCCCAGCGCCCAGTAGCAGGCGTTGATCAGCAGCCGCCGCGTGCCTTCGCTGGCGAGATCCTGCGACGCGCCCAGCGTCGTCGTGAAGACGCGGCCGGTCTTGCCCTCGGCGATCGAATACGTCTTCGTCCAGGCCACCGGCATCATCGGGTCGTTCTTCTTGCCCTCGACGGCCTTCGAGTCGGGCTTGAGCGTCTCGGTCACCTCGCCCAGCACCAACGGCTTGCTGTCGCCGGGCAGCGGCAGACGCACGCCATACACGTCGGTGGTGCCGAAGATGTCGCCGTTCTTGATGCCGCGCAGGATCGGGTGGTCTTCCTCGCCCTTCGCGAAGATGCCGCGCGTCCCTTCCTTGCCGTGGCCGCCGTGATGGTTGATCCAGGTTTCGCCCAGCACGCGCCGGCCGAAGCCGCCGTCCCAGTCCGGTTCCTTGGAGTTCCACGTGAACTGCCGGTACGTCCCGCCCTTGAGCTGAAAGGCGTGCGTCGCGGTGCGCAGGCCGATGACCGGCTTGCCCGTCTCCAGGTAATCGACGACGTGCTTCATCTGCTCGTCGGGCAGGTTGCGGAAGCGCGTGAAGATGACCATCAGGTCGGCGGTCTTCAGCGCTTCCAGGCCGGGGATGTTGTCGTTCCGATCCGGGTTGATGGTGCCGTCCGGGTTGAGGGCGAACAGGACGGTACACTTGAAGCCGTGGTGCGTGGCGAGAATCTTGGACAGCTGCGGCAGCGCTTCTTCGGAGCGATACTCCTCGTCGCCGCTGATGAAGACGATGTGCTTGCCCTTGCCGGGACCGTCGCCGCCGTTCAGTTCGAGCCATTGTTTCTCGGCCGAATCGGCGGCAGGGACCGCGGAGGCCAGGGCGAGCCAGAAGCCGAGGATCGAAGTCGTTCTCACGTCTGCTCCTCTCAAACAATCGGGGGATCAGGTTCTTGCGAGTCGGTTCGCGAAACGCGCAGCCCGCGCCACAGGGTCGGGGCCACTCCGATGAGGACGCCGAGGCCGAGGCCGACGGCGTGGGCGAGGTTGGCAACTGGTCCCATCTCACCGGTGAAGCAGATCAGGAACCAGCCGATCATGATGAAGACGAACGTCGGCGACAGGGCGAAGCCGAGCTGCGGCTGGTAACGGCTCTTCATCCAGGCGTAACCGAACAGGGCGTAATTCACGCCGGAAAGGCCGCCGAACACGGGATTGGGACCGTGGCTGCCCATCCAGGAGTTCAGCTGGCCCATCCAGCCGAGATAGTATTCGGCCACGTTCGACCCGGCGGCAACCGCGAGAACGAACAACACATAGCGCCACGTCCCGCGCCGTTGCTCGAACGCCCCGCCCAGCTGGTGCAGCATGAGGATGTTGAACAGCAGATGAGGGAAGTTGAAGTGTATCAAGGCCGGCGTGACCAGGCGCCACACTTCACCTTGTTTGATGTTTCCCAGATAGTTCCAGATGATTAGCGGGACTGTTCCTCTTTCCTCGGTGTGGAACGGCGCGATGAACAAGTTCTGCATCGTCGGATCGCGCTTGTCTTCGCCGAAGTGCGTGCTGACGAAAACAAAGACGGCGGCGGCGATGAGGAACATGGTGAAGGGCTGGCCGGACTGGCGTTTCGTCGGCTCGGCCATCACCTCGCGCAGTTCCGTCTGCCGGCGCTCATATTCTTGCTCGACCTCGTCCTCCTGCTTGCGGATCGTGGCGGCGGCTCGCGCCGACTCGACATAGCGCCGATCGCGCGGGTTCTTCTGAAAAGCGTCGAGTTCCTGGCGGGCCTGGGCGATGCGGTCCTCGTCGCACACCCAGAGGATGTAGCCGTCCGGCTGCTGCTCGACGCGCGTCTCGATGCGCAGCGTCAGCAGGTGGTCCGCCAGCGCGCTTGCCTGGAAGGCGTCGGGAAACGTGCCGAGCTGTCGCATTGCCGTCCTCTGTTCGGGCCGTGGAAATGTCCCGCCCGTCTGCGCATTGTAGGTAAAACGCTTGCTGAAGGAGCCGCGCACGAAGTAAACGGGCGGCGTAAACGCATAATTAGTGGGCGGGGCCAGCGGCGCGTAATTAGTGCACGGCTCCTAAGGCGCATAAATAGTGCGCGGCTCCATGAGCCGATTGGTTTTTCGCCACGACGACGG
>JBBQPD010000397.1:0-6029 GCA_038331535.1 Gemmatales bacterium
GGAGCGTTGGCAACATGCCGCAGAAATCGCTCCCTGACGGTCGCGGCTCGTAGAATGCGACCCCTTGTGGGACAGACTCTCAGCCAGAACTTGGCTGAACTTCTCCGCAGCTTGCGGAGAAGCTCAGAGAGAAGAATTAAATCTGCTGTCACGGGAGCAACTCGCCAGGCCATATTTCAGTTTTAGGATGTGAAGCAGAGCTTCGCGACTTGGGAACGAGCGGAACCAGCGCGCCACTTCTCGATGCCGACACTCAACCCCTCAATCGGGGTTCCATCCCATTAGTTCGTTGCACCGCGGATCGCGCCGGGGTACACTTCACACACTCGATCCCCGTTCAAACTTCGTTCGCCGGCGACATGAACTCAACGGAGACGGTCATGAAGCGTGTGCTGCGCGCTCTCGGACTGCTGACTTGCTGCCTCTACGGCGTCTCTCGGGCCGCGGCCGAGACCGGGCCCACGGCGGAACAGATTTCCTTCTTCGAGAAGAAGATACGGCCCGTGCTGGCGACGCACTGCTACAAGTGCCATGCCGCCGACGCCGAAAAAGTCCGCGGCGAGTTGCTGCTCGACACCCGCGAGGGCGTGCGCAAGGGCGGCGAAACGGGGCCGATCATTGTGGCCGGCAATCCGGAGAAGAGCCTGCTCATCAAGGCGCTGCGGTACAAGGACGACAAGCTGAAGATGCCGAAGAAGGAGAAGCTGCCGGACGAGGTCATCGCCGACTTCGAGCAGTGGGTGAAGATGGGCGCACCGGACCCGCGTGACGGCGGCATCAAGCTCGCCAAGCCGGAGCTCGACATCGAGAAGGGCCGCAAGTTCTGGGCGTTTCAGCCGCCGCAGAAAGCGCCTCCGCCCGCCGTCAAGGATTCGGCCTGGCCGCGCACCGAGGTGGATCGCTTCCTCCTTGCAAGCCTCGAAGCTAAAGGGATGGCGCCTGTCGGCGATGCGGATCGGCGCACTCTTCTGCGCCGTGTCTACTTCGACCTGATCGGGCTGCCGCCGACGCCGGAGCAAGTGGACGCGTTTCTCATGGCGTCTGTTGCGAAGCCGCAAGCGGCGATCGAAGGGGTCGTGGACGAGTTGCTGGCGTCGCCGCGTTTCGGCGAGCGCTGGGGCCGGCACTGGCTCGACGTGGCCCGCTTCGCCGAGTCGAGTGGCAAGGCGGCGAACATCGCCTATCCGCACGCCTGGCGCTACCGCGATTACGTCATCGCCTCCTTCAACGCCGATAAACCCTACGACCAGTTCGTTCGGGAACAACTGGCCGGCGACCTGCTGCCCGCGCAGGACGACAAGCAAAAGGCCGACCAGCTTGTCGGCACCGGCTTCCTGGCCATCGGTTCCAAACTGCACAACGAGCGCAATCCGCAGCAGTTCCAGATGGACCTCGTGGACGAACAGATCGACGCCACGAGCGTTGCATTTCTCGGCATGACCGTCGCCTGCGCCCGCTGCCACGATCACAAGTTCGACCCGATTCCGACCAAGGATTACTATGCCCTGGCCGGCATCTTCCGCAGCACCGAGACATGCTACGGCACGATCCGCGTCATCCAGAGCAATCATCCTAGCCCGCTCGTGACGCTGCCGAAAGACGCCGATGTGGTGTTGCCGGTCCGGCCATTGTCGGCCGAGCGCCGCACCACGATTGAGACACAGATCAAGGATCTGCGCGAGCAGGTCTCCAAGCTGACTGGAGCGGACGCCCAGCTACGGGGCATCTTCCTGCGGACGCGCATGGCCACGCTGCAAAGCCAGTTGAGCCTGTACGAAACCGACGGCACGCCGAAGCCGCTGGCGATGGGCGCCCGCGATCGTTCCTTCTCCGCCGACGGCAGGGTGTATGTCCGCGGTGAGCTGGATCAACCGGGCGAGCGCGTCAAACGCGGCATCCCGCAGGTGATGACGACCAAGCAACCGGTTATCGGCAAGGGCAGCGGCCGACTGGAGCTGGCGAACTGGATCGCCTCGGCCGACAATCCGCTGACGGCCCGTATCATGGCCAATCGCGTCTGGCTGCACCTGTTCGGCCGCGGCCTGGTTGCCACGCCGGACAACTTCGGCGCCTCCGGCCAACGTCCCGACCATCCGGCCCTACTCGATCATCTGGCCGTGTCATTCGTCGAGAACGGCTGGTCGGTGAAGAAATTGATTCGCAGCCTCGTTCTCAGCCGCGCCTATCAGCAGTCGTCGGAGTTCGTTGCCAAAAACTACGAGGTCGATCCGGACAACGTGCTGGTCTGGCGCATGAGCAAGCGCCGCCTGGAAGCCGAGGCGCTGCGCGATTCCATGCTCGCGGTCAGCGGCAACCTCGATCTGGCGCCGGCAAAAGGTAGTCCGTTGGCGGGTAACGGCGAGGGCAATATCAACCAGCTCTTGCGCCAGCGCGGCCCGATCGACGGCTTCAACAGCGAACTGCATCGCGCCGTCTATCTTCCGATTATCCGCGATCAGCTGCCGGAGGCTCTGACGCTCTTCGATTTCCCCGATCCGAACCTGATGGCCGGCGCGCGGGCGACGACGACGATCCCGGCACAGTCGCTCTACCTGATGAACAACCCCTTCGTGATCCGCCAGGCGGAGTCGGTCGCCGACCGGTTGCTCGCACCCGGCGACACCGACGCGCAACGGTTGACGCGGGCCTACACGATGTTTTATGCACGGCCGCCGTCCGAGAAGGAGCAGCGGACTGCGGAGGACTTTATCAATCGTTACACGAAGACGCTGACGGACGAGAAGAAGACGCCAACGCAGGCGCGCCGGGCCGCGTGGTCGGCACTGTGTCAGTCGCTCTTCGCAGGCGCGGAGTTCAGTCACCGTTGATTGCCGCTTGCGGCTTAGCGGCCGCCTCCGCTAAGCCGCAAGCGGCAATCCGGTCCAGGAGACGCATTCATGATCCCCCATTTTTCCCGCCGCACGATGCTGGCGACCGCCTCTTCCGGTTTCGGCTACCTCGCCTTCGCGGGGCTGTCAACCTGGGCGGCCGAGAAGAATAATCCTCTGGCCCCGAAGCAGCCGCACTTCCCGGCGCGGGCCAAGCGCGTCATCTTCCTGTGCATGGAAGGCGCACCGTCGCACGTCGATACCTTCGATTACAAGCCGCGTCTCGCCACCGATGACGGCAAAACGCTGGCCAAGGCGCGAGCGCCGTTCGCCAAGCTGATGGCGTCGCCGTGGAAATTCAAACAGCATGGCCAGAGCGGCCAGTGGATTTCCGAGCTGTTTCCCGAGCTGGCCGGCAGCGCCGACGACCTGTGCGTCCTGCACGGCATGCACACCGACGTGCCGGCTCATCCGCAGGCGTTCGCGCAGATGCACACCGGCATGTTTCAGTTTCCTCGGCCGTCGATGGGCGCGTGGGCGCTCTACGGTCTCGGCAGCGAGAACGAGAACCTGCCCGGCTTCGTCACCATCAGCCCACCGGCCAACAACGGCGGCCCGACGAACTACGGCAGCAGCTTCCTCCCCGCCGTCTACCAGGGGACGCCGATCGGCTCGTCGTTCCGCCCGGTGTCGTCCGCCAACGTCAGCAACATCAAGAACCCGAAACAATCCGATCCGGCCCAGCGCGTGCAGCTCGATTTCATCCAGTCGCTGAACCGCGAGAACTTGGAGCGCGACCCGCATAACCCCGGCGTCGAAGGAGCCATCGAATCGTTCGAGTTGGCGTTCCGCATGCAGAAAGTCCTGCCGAAGCTGATGGACCTCGCCAACGAGACGGCGGCGACGAAAGAACTGTACGGCGTCGGCGGTACCGGCACCGACAACTTCGGCCGGCAGTGCCTGCTGGCCCGGCGCTGCATCGAGGCCGGCGTGCGCTTCGTGGAAGTGTGTAGCCCGCAGTGGGACCATCATCGCAATCTGAAGACCGACTTGCCGCGGAACTGCACGAGCATCGATAAACCGATCGCGGGCCTGCTGCGCGATCTGAAAACGCGCGGCCTGCTGCAAGACACGCTGGTGTTGTGGGGCGGCGAGTTCGGCCGCACGCCCTACGCTCAAAATGGCGACGGCCGCGATCACAACCACCGCGGCTACACGACCTGGATGGCAGGCGGCGGCGTCAAGGGCGGCCTGTCCCACGGTCGCACCGACGAGTACGGCTACGAGGCCATCGACGGCAAGGTCCACATTCACGACTGGCACGCGACGATCCTGCACCTGCTCGGCCTCGACCACGAACGACTGACGTATCGCTATGCCGGGCGCGAGATGCGCTTGACGGATGTGAAGGGGAATGTCGTGAAAGAGATTCTGGCGTGAGCGGGCGCGATCCGTGTTTACGTTTCGCGCGTGCAAGGTAAACACCGATCGCAGTTTCAATTTGCGAACGAGGCGGAGAGAAATATCGATGACCGCGTTGCTTCAACAAGCATTCACCGAGGCCGCAAAGTTGCCGACCGCCGAACAGGATTTGCTCGCGTCTCGCTTGCTGGCCGAACTGGCCGCGGAGGACGAATTCGACTCCGTGATAAGCCGTACTTCTGGCAAACTCGCTGTTCTGGCGCGCGAGGCGCTTGCCGAACATCACGCTGGGTTGACGGAGGAGTTGGACCCGGAGCGGTTATAAATTGGGAGTACTTATTCGCCTGCGCTTCAGCCTTTCAGGCTAACAGCTCTCAGTCCAGGGCAACGCCCTTGGAAAATGCGTCCCGAAGGATCACCCACATGTCCATTTCAGCCCGCGCGGCCGTACTCGGACTTCTTGTTGCCTTCAGCCTGCTGACCCCGGCACACGAGTGGACTTGTCGCGCGACAGCAGAGCCACCCGCCAAAGACGACGCCGGCTGGAAGTCCCTGTTCGACGGCAAGACGCTCGATGGCTGGAAACCGGCCAATTTCTACGGCGCGGGCAAGGTTGCGGTCAAGGACGGCGCGCTCGTCGTCGAGATGGGCAAGCGCATGAACGGCGTCACCTACAGCAAGGGCGACTTCCCCAAGATGGATTACGAGGTCACCCTCGAAGGCAAGAAGGTCGCGGGCGACGACTTCTTCTGCACCACGACTTTTCCTGTCGGCGAGTCCTTCTGTTCCTTTGTCGTGGGCGGTTGGAGCGGTACCGTCGTCGGTCTGTCCAGCATCGACTCCGCGGACGCCTCGACGAACGAGACCCGCAAGGACAAGGAGTTCAAGGCCGACCAGTGGTATCGCGTCCGCATCCGCGTCAGCCAGAAGCGCGTCGAAGCCTGGATCGATAAAGAGAAGATGGTCGATCTGGACACGACCGATCGTCGCATCTCCATCCGCGTCGAGTGCAACGCCAGCAAGCCGTTTGGCATCGCCACCTATGAGACAACGGGGGCGGTGCGTGATGTTCGCGTTCGCCTGTTGACCGAGGCCGAGAAGAAGGCGATCGCCGCGACGAAACCGGAGAAGAAGGATTGAGCCGTCTGGTTCAGCGCCGGAAGCGCGAGGCGATGCGGCCAGCCTCGCCGGTGCCGAGCCATTCGGTTCGCGGCCACCAGGATTTCGGCCGCGCCTCTTCCTCACGAAACAGCCGCGCCGCCGCCAGGACGGCCATGCTGCTGACCCACACGTAATAGCCGATGGCGAGTTCCGTACCGAAGAGCCATGATTCCGACAGCGCCAGCAGTAGGGCGATAAAACCCGCCGTGCTTGCGGAACCGTAGCGGCTGTGCGACAGGTGGTAAAGACCGATCCAGAATACGACATTCGCCAGCCACATCGGAATGCCGATCACGAAGAGCAAAGCAAAGATGAACGCCTGCCAGCCCGCGAGCGTGTTCGTAGCCTGGAGGAAGAACGAGAGGACGTACAACCCGGCCGCCAGACTACCCAGAACGACGCCGGCGATCGGGCGACGAGACGACAGGAGATAGGGTTCGGGGCGATCGTCGAGATAGCGCTCTCGTGAGGCCGGCTCGTCGTACTTCGTCATGGCAAACCTCCTTCCAATTCGAGAACCGCAGTCCCACGGACCGGACAACACAGAGGAGCCGCGCACGAAGTAAGCGGGCCTGAGGAGCCGCGCACGAAGTAAGCGGGCCTGAGGAGCCGCGCACG
>JBBQPD010000398.1:0-6026 GCA_038331535.1 Gemmatales bacterium
CCTGCCGCCGCGCAGCAGCAACCCGGTCGATCACCATTACCACAACCTCCGCCAGGAAATGCGTCGCCTGTGCAGAACGCTGAAAATCGCCTCGTAACGGTATCGACAACAAATTGTCGATAAAAATTAGTAACGGCCTAATACCGCTCCAAAATCGCGTTCGCCGTCTCCGTCGTGTACGCGTCGTCATTGTCGCTCAGGGCGGCGAGGCACTGGCCGATGCGGCGGTCCGACAGGCGCAGGAAGTAGCGGCCCGCTGTCACGTCGCGGGCCACCTCGGCCGCGTTGCCGTTGCCGATCGTCAGCAGCGAATCCAGCCGGCTCAGCGTGCAGCTCGACGCATACAGCTCGCAGACCGCGTCCGCCAGGCGCTCCTGTGCGTACTGGCGGAAGAGCACGGACTCGCGGTACTTGAACAGCGTCGCCTGCACCGCCCGGCCGAAGTCGCGCACGCGCCGGGCCAGGTCGCGCGCGTGCTTGCGCAGCGTCGGACTGCGCACCGGCACCTCGGGCGTCGTGAAGCGCGACATGAGCTGCCGGCCGCCGAAGCTCAGCAGCGTGCCGAGGCCGCTGAGCGGGTGCGACAGGGCGTTCTTCACCGCTAGCAATTTGTCGGCGACCGGCTTGATGCCGACCATGGCGATGAACGCCCGCAGCACGTCGTTGGCCCCTTCGCCGATCTGGTTCAGCCGGGCGTCGCGCAGCATGCGTTCGTAGGGCTCGTCGGTGAAGAACGCCTTGCCGCCGAAGATTTGCACGGTGTCGTTGACGATCTGCCACAGCGCCTCGGTGGACCAGACCTTGAGCATGGCCGTTTCGAGCTTGTAGTCGTGGCCGCCGCGGTCGATGAAGCCGGCACACTGGATCGTCGTCGCCTCCATCGCGAAGGCGTGGGCCGCCATCCAGGCGATCTTCTTTTTCACCAGCTCGAACTCGGCGAGCGGCTGCTGGAACTGCACGCGCTTCTTGGCGTGCTTGCTGGCGGCCGCGACGCACACTTTCGCGGCCCCGGTGCAGCTGGCGCCGAACGTGGTCCGGCCAAAGTCGAGCACGGTCAGCGCGATCCGCAGTCCCTTGCCGACCTGGCCGAGGACGTTCTCCTTCGGCACGACGACGTTCTCGAAGGCGAGCCGGCCCGTCGCGGTACCGCGGATGCCGACTTTCTCCATGCGCTTTTCCAGCACCTTGAAGCCGGGCATGTCGGGCGTCACGACGAAAGCGGTGATCTCCTTCTTCCGGTCGCCGCCGGAGCCGGGTGTGCGTGCGATGACGGTGAGGACGCTGGCGATGCCGCCGTTGGTGATCCAGCGCTTGGTGCCGTTGAGAATGTAGGCGCGGCCGTCGGGCGTTGGCGTGGCGGTGGTCTGCACGTTGCTGGCGTCGGAGCCGGCCTCCGGCTCGGTCAGGGCGAAGGCGCCGAGCTGATCGCCGCGCGCCAGCGGCGGCAGCCAGCGCGCCTTCTGCTCCGCGGTGCCGAACAGCATCAGGGCGCGGATGCCAATACTATGGTGGGCGTTGACGAAGACGGCCGTCGAGGCGCAGTGGCCGCCGACCACTTCCATGACGCGGCAGAAGGCAAGCTGCGACAGGCCGCGGCCGCCGAACTCCTTCGGCACCGTGGCGCCGAGGACGCCGATCGCGCCGAGGCCGGCGACGACCTCGTCCGGGATGGCGGCGTTGCGGTCAATGGCGGTCGCGTCGATGTGCTCGTCGCAGTAGCGGCGCACCTCGGCGACGGCGCGCTCCGCCTCTTCGTGCCGTTCGCGATCAAGTTCCGGATAGGGGAAGAGGAGCGGAGCCTGAAAGTGGCCGAAGAACAGCCCCTCGGCGAAACCAAGTTGCTGCGGGCCGGAGAACAGCAGCTCCTCGGCTTCCTTCTTTTGCTGATCGATTTGCGCCGCGGTCAGTGCCATGACGAGACTCCGGATGGGAACGTATGCCCTTATCCAGAATTGTAGGCGCAGGCTGCCGTTTCGCGAAACCGCGCGCGAAACGGCAAGCCGCTGTCACGCCGAAAGAGTTGCCGGGCGTTGCGCGCGCTCCTGCCACCATTCGAGCGTGCGCTCCAGCCCAACGCGGATGTCGGTGGTCGGCCGGTAGCCAAGCTCGCCGCGGGCACGCTCGATGTCGGCCTGACTGTGGCGCACGTCGCCGGCGCGAGCGGCCCCGTGCGTCGGCCGGATGTTCGTGCCTAGCATGTCGTTCAGATAAGCGATCAGTTCCAGCAGCGACGTGCGCTTGCCGCAGGCGACGTTGTAGACGTTGCCGCTCACGGCGGGGGCGTCGGCCGCCTTCAGGTTGGCCTGCACCACGTCAGCGATGTACGTGAAATCGCGCGACTGCCGGCCGTCGCCGTGAATCAGCGGACTCTGCCCCGTCATCAGCGCGCGGATGAACAGCGGGATGACGGCGGCGTATGGGCTGTCCGGCGTTTGCCGCGGACCGAAGACGTTGAAGTAGCGCAGCCGTACCGTCTCCAGGCCGTACACCTCGCTGAAGGCGGCGCAGTAGTGCTCGCCGGCGAGCTTGGAGACGGCGTAGGGCGACAGCGGCAACGTCGGATCGCCCTCACTCTTGGGCAGCTTCGTCGAGCCGCCGTAGGCGCTGGAGCTGGCGGCGTAAACGACCCGGCGCACGCGCGCCTCGCGCGCCGCCAGCAGCACTTGCAAGGTGCCGTCGACACAGGCGCGGTGAGTGGCCAGGGGATCGGCGACGCTGCGCGGCACCGAGGCGAGCGCCGCCTGGTGGAACACCACCTCGCAGCCGCGCACCGCCGCCCGCACCGTTTCGGGATCGGTCACATCGCCGTCGATGATCTCGACATCGTCGCGGACCTGAAACAGGTTCGCCGGATCGCCGGTGCTGAAGTCGTCGAGGACGCGCACGGTCAGGCCGCGCTCCAGCAGCGCCTCGACCAAATGCGAGCCGATGAACCCGGCGCCGCCCGTCACGAGAACAAGAGACATGTGAACTCTCCGTAGTTCGTTTATGGTTTCGCGACGTGTGAAGGTGTTGTTTTCGCCGAGCCGCGACCGTCTGGGAGCGCTCCCTGACGGTCGCGGCTCGTCGCACCTATTATTGGGACAGACTCTTACTGCACCCGATACTCTTCCAGCAGCGCCCGGCAGTCCTTCTGCTCCAGCGTGTGCAACTTGTCGGGCGTCAGGCCGAGCGCTCGCGCCTGCTTCAGCGTCTTGCCGGCCGCGTCGCGGTCGCGAGCGGTGTGCTGGGCGCGGGCCAGGTGGAACAGGCGCGACGGCGTCGGTACGTCGCCGGACGCCTCGCGCAAATCGGCGAGGGCGTCCTCGGTGCGGCCCAGCCGGAGCAGCACCATCGCCCGCGTGTCGAGCAGCTCCGCGCGGCGGCCGAAGCCCTGAATCGCCCTGGCGATGAGCGCCAGCGCTTCCTCCCCCTTGCCGCCCTGCTGCGACAACAGCCAGGCCAGGTTGTTCAGCGCGATGGCATTATTCGGCTCCTTCGCCAGCACCTCGCGATACAGGGCCATCGCCTCGGGGTAGCGGCCGCGCAGGTCGCAGAGGTCGGCGAGGTGCATGCGCAGCACCATCCGGTCGCCGTGCGCCGCGATCGCCTTTTTCAGACAGCCTTCCAGGCGCGACACCTGGTCGTCGGTCGGCCGCATGTTGCGCAGCAGCGACACGCTCGCGGCGCCGAGCGCCTCCGGCCGTACCTGGTTGTCCGGCCACTTCCGCCAGGTCTGTTCGCACAGGTCGTAGGCCTCGGTGAACTTTTCCGCCCGCGCCAGGGCGGCGACGAGCACGACCGCGCCCTCAGGACGCGCGCCGGGCCGGCTCACGCCGCGCCGGACCAGCGCGACCGCGTCGTCCTTCTTGCCGCTCTTTTCCAGCAGCATGGCGCGCAGGTCTTCGGTGGCGTAGGCGTTAGTGCCTACCTCGCGTTTGGCTTCCAGCTCGTCGAGCTTCTTCAGCTCGGCCTCGGCCCGGCGCAGCTCGTCATGCCGCAGCAACAGCTGGACGTACTGAGACAGGTACTGCTGCACGCCGGGGTACTGGGTGACGAGGAAATCCATCTGGGCCTGGGCCTTGGGCCACTGGCCGCCCGACTCGTAGAGCAGGGCCAGGACCAGCTTGTCATTCGGCGTCAGCGCCCGCGTGCGCTCCAGCTCCTCGAATAATTCGATGGCCCGCTCGCGGAAGGCCCGGATCGGCTGAGTCGCCAATACGCGCGCCCGCGTCAGCACGGCCTCGGTCCGCTCGACCCGCACCCGGCCGGCGTCGTGGACCAGCTCGCCCTTGTCATCGACCTTGACGCCGGCCAGTGCCAGCGCTTCCTGGAAGCGGGCGTAGTCGCTGCCGTTGGACAGGACGAGGGCGAGAGCGTGTTGCGCCCACATCTTGTCGTCGTCCGACGCGACCACCTCGCCGCGCACCAGGCGCCGCAGCAGCAGCTCGGCGCCGTCCAGACGGTTGGAGCGGAGGCGATACACGACGACGGCTCGGATTACCGCGATGTCGTTCGGCTTGGTCCGGAGCGCTTCGTCGTAGTATTTCTGGGCTTTTTGCGGGTCGTTCACCGCCTCGTAGCACTGAGCCAGGGCCAGCGTTCGCCGTTCGGGATCGACTCGTGCCTCGACGTTCTTGATGAGCGCGACGGCCTCGCCTTCGCGGCCGCGACCGACCAGTGTTTGCACCAGGGCGACGTGCGGCACTGGGTCCGTGGGAGCCAGCTCGACGGCGCGGCGCAGTTTCTTCAGCCCCTCGTCGGTCTTGTTGGTGGCGTCGAGCATCTGGCCGAGCCAGACGAGGTCGCGGAAATTGTTCGACTCCGCCTCGACGGCACGCTGGGCATGCTCGAGCGCCTCGACCGGCCGGTCGTGCCAGAGGGCCAGGCCGGCGGCGAGACGGTGCAGATCGCTATTGGCCTGCAACGTCTGTCGCGCTTTCTGCAGCTCCTGGAAGGCTTCCTGGTAGCGCTGGCGGTCGTTGAGCGTGGCGACCAGCTTGCCGACGACGGCGGGGCCGCCCTCGCCGGCGCCGATGGCCTTGCGCAGCTCCTCGATCACCAGCTCGGGCTGGCCGCGCTGCTCGTAGATTTCGGCGCGGGCGACGGCCAGCTTCGACCAGTAGGGCCGAACCTCCGCCACCTTGTCCAGCTCGCGCGACGCCTCGTCGAGCACCAGCTCCCGGTCCTTGTAGTCGAGCTTTTTGGCCCGGCGGATTTTCACCAGGCTGGCAGCGAAGCGCGTGAACGGGCCGACGCCCTGCTCGACGGCCTGAATGTCCTTCAGCGCCTCGTCGATCTCGTCCGCGGCGTTGTCGCGGAGGGCGAGGTCGAACACGAACAGCCGCAGGCGCAAGTCGGCCGCATGGAGCGGGCTGGCCGCCAGGCGCTTGCAATACTCGCGCGCCTTCGCGGAATTGCCGGAGCGGAAATAGATCTCGGCGAGGCCGGCGTGGAGCCGGCCCTGATCGTCCGGGCTGAAACGCTCCCACCCCGCGCCCAGCGGATCGAGGGCGGCAGCGAGGTCCGCGGGCTTCTCCGCGGCGACGAGGCGGGCGCGGGCCAGACGCAGGTCCACGGCGTCTTTTTCCTTCTCCGCCTCGGCCAGCAGCTCCTTCGCCTTGGCCCGGTCCTTGCGGAACTCGGCCAGCTCGACCAGTGCCGCCCAGTACTGCACGCGCTTCTCTTCCTGGGTGTCGCGCGCCTCAAGCAGCAGGCGCTCGGCCTCGTCGCCCTGGTCCTGCGCCGCGAGGATTTCGGCGCGGAGCAGCGTGATGTCGAACTTGCGTGCCGGCCGCTCCGCAAGGGGCGAGTGTTCGAGGGCCGATTCCGCCTGACTCAGCGCCGCGGCGGCGTTGTTCCACTTGCGGCCGGTTTTTTCGCCCTGAAGCTGCTTCTGCACTTCGATGCGGGCGATGTCCAGCCAGCCGCTGGCCGGCGCCGCCTTCTGCTTCATCAGGTTGCGGTAAACGTTCAGCGAGTTGTCGATCTGTCCCAGTTGCCACTGGGCGGCGGCGATCCCCACCTGGGCCGGGATCGAGCTGGGG
>JBBQPD010000399.1:0-6010 GCA_038331535.1 Gemmatales bacterium
CTCCATCGCGCCCAGCTCCGCCAGCGCCGTGCCGCGCGCCGTCGAATCGCGGGCGCCATGCTTTTCCACCAGCGCTTTCAACAGGTCCGGCCGTTCCAGGACGATGCAGCCGCGCGTTGTGGACTGCGACAGTTCGCGGAAATCGCGCAGGAAACCGGAGTGCAGGAACTTGTCCTTCAGCGAGCGGTTGTCGGCCTCGCTGGAATGGATCGACTCTTTCGTGAATTGCACGATGGGACACGGCTCGATGTCGCCCCAGGGATTGATGTGATGGCTGATGCCGGTTGCCGCCGGGCACAGCGCCTGGCCCTCGCCGTCGTAGTAGGCGTCGATGATGACGATCGGTTTCGTCGCCCGCGTCTCGACGACGAACCGGCGGGCGCGCAACTGCTGCTCCGGCGTCAGGCACAGGTCGGGGCAGGCGTCCGGCCCCATCGGGCGGTAGATGTGGAACCACGTGTAGAGGACGCCCATTTCGATCAGGCGATCGACCCATTTGTCGGTCAACAGGTCATCGATGTTCGTCTGGCACAGGCTAGTGCAAACGCCGGTCAGCAGGTTGTTGTTGAGGCAGTTGTGCAGCCCCTCCATCGTCTTGCTCAGGACGTTCTTCCGGCCGCGGCGTTCGTCGCTGACGATCTCGCTCCCCTCGACGGAGATGAGCGGCGATACGTTGCCGAGTTGCCGGAGCCGCTTCGCCTTCTCGTCGGTGATGAACTGGCCGTTGGTAAAGACCTGGAAGTAGCAGTCGGGGTGCGCTTCGAGCAATTCAAACAGTTGCGGGTGCATGAACGGCTCGCCGCCCACGATGCCGAAGAAGGAGTTGCCCATCGCCTTCGCCTCGCGGACGAGCCGATGAAAGGCGTCGGGCTTGATGGTCTCCTGCTTCGAGGCGACGTCCACCCAGCAGCCCTGGCAGCGCAGATTGCAGCTGTTAATGATGGAGACATAGAGGAAGGGAGGGAAATACTCGCCGCGTTTGAGTCGGCTCTTGTGCCGCTGCACCGACAACATGCCCTTGACGCCCATGTTCCAGAAGAGCTTCCAGACCAGGCGCTTGTCGGTCTCGAAGAGCAGGCGTTTGGCCATATTCAAAAGGTACATAACGGCGGATTCCCTCGCGGAAGGTGGGCGCGGGCTATCAGGTATTAGGTTATCAGCGGTTGAGGGAAATAGGAAGGAGGTTCGGCGGCTGAATAGGAGATGCTTGACCGGACTATTCTTCCCTGCTCAACTGAGTGGGTGGTAGCTTGAATTAGGGACCAGACGAAACTGCGGTGCTCCGCTGCCATGCCTTACAGAATCACCATCACCGAAGACGCTGACCGGCAGCTTCGATCCTTATCAGCGCGCGAGCGGCGGACGCTGGAGACGGCTATCGTCGCCCGGCTAGAATACCAACCCACGACACCGACGAAAGCGATCAAACGGTTGCGGCCAAATCCATTGGCCGATTTCGAACTGCGGGCAGGAGACCTGCGTGCGCTGTACAACGTCGAAGGCGAGGAAGTCGTTATCCTGATTGTCGGCCGGAAGGTCGGTAACAAGCTGATCGTGGAAGGAGAGGAATTTCATGGCCATCAAGACCATCCCACTAAGCCGGCTGGAAACGGAACTGAAACAGACGCTGAATGAATGCGCCGATTCGGGGGACACCGTTGTCGTCGAGATGCCCGATCAGCGCTTACTAGCAATTCAGCTTTTAGACCCCGGAGAAGATGACACGCTGATGGACGAACTGTTGACGGCGAACCCGAAGTTTCAAGCGTTGGTAGCGAAGTCCAAAGCTAGCCCGCGGAAACCGTTTATCGCGGCGGGCGGGGACTAACAAGGAAATGGGAAATGGGCCGGTGGGTGCCATGTATTGGCGAGCGCTGGGAAGCCCAGCGCTCGCCGGAGGCTCACGGCTAAACAATTCCGATCACGCCTTCAACACATCCACCGGCTCGTACTTGCCGCCGAGGATCGGCTTGCTCTCGACGCCGAGCCATTTGTCGAGCACGGTCGCGTAAACCTGGCGGAAATCGGTGTGGTGCTGCAAGTTGCCCATCGGGATGTCGGTCAGGCTCGGGTGCTTGCCGACGACGCCGCCCTTGACCTTGCCGCCGACGAGGAACATCGGCGCTGCCGAGCCGTGGTCGGTGCCGCGGCTGCCGTTCTCCTTGGCGCGCCGCCCGAACTCCGAGAACGTCATGATGAGCAGCCGATCCTTGTGGCCGCGTGCCGCCAGATCCTTGTAGAAGGCGGAAATCGCGCTCGACAACTGCAACATCAACAGGGAGTGCTGCGGCGCCTGGCCGCTGTGCGTGTCGAAGCCGTCGAGGGCGACGTAGAAGATGCGTGAGCCAATGTCGGCGTCGATCAGCTGAGCCGCCAGCTTCAGACGGTTGGCCAGCGGGAACTGCTGCGGATAAGCGGCCTTCGGCTGATAGTTCTTGCCGATCTCCTGCAAGCGGCGGCTGCTGGCGTAGGTGTTGGACGCCGTGCGCGAGACGAACTCGAGCAGGCCGGGCTTCTTGTCGCCCTTGACCGCGCCCTCGATCACGTCGCGCTGGTCCTTCTTGTCGGCGCCGCTCGCCGCCGCCATTTGCAGCTGGAACTCTTCCAGGGAGGCGATGGACGGAGCGCGGACGGGAGCGCCTTCCAGGGCCAGCGGCGACTTCTCGTTGGCGTTCTTGATGTGGAACGACGGCGAACCCGGCGGCATGCCTCGCAGCGCCTTGCCGATCCAGCCTTCGGTACGGGCCTTCTCGGTCGTGGCGGCCTGCCAGATGTCCATCGAGTCGAAGTGCGATTGCGTTGGGTTCGGATAGCCGACGCCCTGCACGACGGTGAGCGCGCCTTCATTGTAGATGTCGGCGAGGCCGCTGAGTTGCGGGTGCAGGGCGAACTCATCGTTGAGCTTCTTGAGCTGGGTTTCCGGCAGTTTCAACGTGGGCCGTAGTTTGGCGTAGTCCGCGTCCTTGAAGGGGACGACGGTGTTGAGGCCGTCGTTGCCGCCGGTCAACTCGATGACGACGAGGATGGTGTCCTTGGCCCCAGCCTTGTCCGCATTCGGGGCGGCCGCGGCGGTGCGCGCCAGGAAGCGCGGCACGCTCAGGCCCCACGTCACCAGTCCGGTGCCGGCCAGCGACGACTTCAGGAAATTGCGACGATGGGTCATGGCTGCTCCAGTCAGTGGTCAGTGGTCAGTGGTCAGTGGTCAGTATCATGGGAGGCGTTTTTGCTACTGACGACTGACTACTGACCACTGACTAATCCAGTTGAAACTCCGGCAACGTCAACACCAGGTGACACAGCGCCCGCACGCGATGAGCGGTGGCGTCCGCCGCCGTCCAGTATACGGGCAAAGTCTGCGTCAGCGCCTTCTTCTGATACTCGGCGAGGCGCGCCAGCGACTCCGGCGGCAGGTCGGACTGCAAGAACAGCTTCGTGAAAAAGCTGAGGATCTGCTCGTCGGTCTTCTGGCCGTACTTCGCGACGACCTTCGCCGGATCGACGCGATTGTTGAAGCGCACGTCCTCGGTCGAAGTCAGGGCCAGCGCCAGGTTCTGCCGATACAGCAGCGTCTGGCCGTTCAGCCACGTCGGGCCGCCGTCCCAGCCCTTCACCGTCGGCGGGTTGAACAGGTTCTGGCCGAGCTTCTCCGTCTCCGCCGCGATCTGCGTCGTGCCGATCTTGCCTTCCAGGGCGTGGACGATGCCCAGCGCGAAATCGACCGGCGACTTGATGCGCGTCCGGTAGGCCTCCGCCGAGAAGAACAGGTTCGAGCGCAGCACCGTATTGACGACGACGCCGAAATCGTAGCCGCTCGCCTTGAACTTCGCGGCCAGCGGGTCGATCAACTCCGGCGTAAGATCGATCGTTTCGCTGACCATGAAGCGGAAGAACTTCTTGACGATGAACGTCGGACAGGACGGCTGTTCGAGGCAGATACGGACGATATCCTCGCCCTTGAACTTGCCGGTCTGGCCGAGCACTTTCTTCTCGCCGTCGTCGTAGGCGTCGGCGTTGAAGACGGCGTCATTGCCCTGAATGTCCCAGCCGGTGAAGGCGCGGGCGGCTTCGCGGATATCGGTCTCGGTGTAGTTGCCGACGCCGAGCGAGAACAGCTCCATCACTTCGCGGGCGTAGTTCTCGTTCGGGTTGCCCTTCTTGCTGCCGCGCGTGTCGAGCCAGACCAGCATGGCCGGGTCTTTCGACATTTCCTGCAACAGCTTCTCAAAGCTGCCGAGGGCGTACTTCTTCATCAGCTCATACTGGCCAAGCATGAAGCGCGCGTTCTGCACTTTGTTGTTGCTGGTCGCGAAATGGTTGTGCCAGAAGAGGGTGATCTTCTCTTGCAGCGGATGCGGGCTGTAGAGCATGCGGTTCAGCCACCACGCCCGCAGCTGCTGGCCATTGTTGCCCGTGGCGATGGTTTCCGCCACCTCGTTCGACGACTTGTCGAACGCCGCCTGCCCGTCGCCGCCCTTGAGGAGACGGTCGATGGTCTTGTCCGGCCCTTCTTTGACTGCGCGATCCAGCTCGGCCATCGTCGCGCCGAACCCGGCGCGGCGGAACAGGTGCCCGACGCGGCGCAGATCCCACGGCGCCTTCTTGTCATCGACGCGATACGGTTCCCACGCCCCGCGCGGGTCGAGTGGTTTCACGGTGTCTGCCATGTGCTGGAATCTCCCCGTCTTGCCGCTTGCGGCTTAGCGGGTCTTCACCGCTAAGCCGCAAGCGGCAAATCCCGAATTACTTCGCCGCCTTCACCCGCAGGTCGAGCCGGAACGATTTCTCTTCAAACGTGAACTGCTCGGTCAACGTCCCCAATCCGCGCAGCAACTCGATTCCCGCCTTCACCTGCGCCTTCGCCTCCTCGGCGGGAATCGCCTGGTCCAGGATGCCCTGGGCGATCAGCTGGTCCTGAAACGCCTGCACGATTTCGGCGATGCCGGCGGAGTAGAACTTATCGATCGAGGTCGTCTGGTTCAGCTTCGCGGGCGCCTTCGCCTCGGTCTGGAGCAGGTCGATCATTTCATGACACAGGTCGAGAGTCGAACAAATGAGGAACTGGTTGCCGACGCGGACGAAGCAAGGAGTGAAGTTGAAACGAATATCGTTCACGTCCTGCTTGACCTCCTTTTCCTCGTCGAAGCGATAGGCGACGATCTGCAAATCCTTGTACTTGTCCTCGGTGAGCTGCAGGCCGACCTGGTTGCCGGCGAACAGGGCGCCGCCGCGCAACAGCGCCTCCAGCGATTTGCTGAACTTGTCGCCGTCGCGCATCTCGGTGACGAAGGCGAACGCGGGCAGGGCGGTCTTTGGCTTCTTTTTATAGGCCATCTTCGGCTGGTGGGCGACGACGATGCGGTGATACGGTCCCGCTTGCGGCAGGATTTTGCTCAGCTGGAAGTTGCCGAAAGGCAGCTTGGCGGAGTTCATGTCGGCCATTTCGATGGCCTTGGCGTTCTGTTCGCCGAAGATGCCGACGCGGTCCTCCCAGATCTTGGCGATGTCGAGATAGAAGCTGTTGCTGTAGATCACGCCCTTCGGCTCCAGGAGCGGCCGCGAACCGGCCTGGCCGGCTGCCGGGATATGCAACGTCTTGTCCGTGCCCATGCCCTCGCGCCCGGCGGGAAGACGGAAGGTCGCCAGGTACTCGTCCCCTTCCTTGCCGAAGGAGGCGCACAGGAACGGCGAGCGCGAAAACACGTCGAGGTAGTGGCCGGCGATGATCGTCAGCACCGGCTCGCGCGGCAGCTTGTATAGCTCCTTCGCCTCCGGTCGCTTGTGAACTTCTTCGAGGTTCACCCACAGCTTCGCCATCGGGTCGCGCGGCAGCAGTTTGGTCGCCTCGGCGTAGCTCGGCAGGTCGGCGACGCTCTTCTTCTCCTTGCCGGAGAGGAGGTCGAGGCCGCCCTGAATCGCCTTGAGGTTGTTACTGGCCAGGATTGCCTTGCCGGAGCGGGCGAGGTGGAAATCCTTGCCGATCGAGTAGACTTCGACGCCTTCGTACTTGGCG
>JBBQPD010000400.1:0-5993 GCA_038331535.1 Gemmatales bacterium
AGTAGCGCTCCCTGACGGTCGCGGCTCGTAACGCTACTCTTTCGTCTTCAGCTCAAAATCGACTTCCGTGGTCTTGCCGTCGATCTCTCGAACCAGCTTGCTTTCCGAGTTGAACTTTTTGGGAATCCGCTCCTCGATGATGTCGTCCATCGGGCTGTCGGGGGTTTTGTAGCGCGGCTTCTTGCCGACGACTTTCGGAGACTTGATTACGACGCGATAGGAGCCGACCGGAACCGTAGCCTCGTAGCGGCCGTTCTTGATAATGCCGCTCGCGGTGGGCGATTTGCCGTCGGCCGGCATAAAATCAATCGCCCCTTCGGCCACGTCTTGGCCGTCGAGCGTGACCTTGCCGCTCACCGACCGCGGTCCGCTCCCGGAGCAGCCGGCCACCCAGCCACAGCCCAATAGCACCACCAAACAAAGAACGGACCTGTGGACGAGGTTCATGGCGTCTCCGAGAAACGGGGCGCAGCGTGACCGCGCACCGTGAGTACGTTTAATAGTCGCTGCCGGGAATGTCGCCGGAGTTCATGGTCCCCAGCGCCTGCCAGGTGCTCAGCGACACGCTATTGCTCATGAAACGGGTCGAGCCGTCGCAGAACATGATGTTGACGCCGTTCGTGTGCCGGCTCCGCGCCGACGCCAGGGCGGGAGAACCGGGAGTACAGGGAGCGGCCGGGTCGTTGTTGACGTTGCAGTACATGATGTCGGTGCCGCTGTTCGGCGTGAAATCGGTCATGAACATCGCCCCGGCCGCCGTGACGTCGTCGTTGAAGATGTCGCCGTGCGTGTTGAAGTCGCCGTCGTTTTTCGCGACGATGATCTCGGCCATCATCAGCGTGCTGGAGGTGCCGTCCTTGATGTCGGTGAGCCGCGACATCTGGGGCATGCTGGAATTGCCGTTCAAGAAGCCGAAGGGGGCTTGGCCACCCTGGGTGCCCGTGGTGGTGCGGACGCCCCAGTTGACCACGTAGTTGCCGCGTGCCCGCCAGTAGATGTCGCCCTGCCAGAGAGCGTTGCCCCGATCGCTGGGGCAATAATACAGCGGAACCTTGGTGGAGATCACGCCATTCGTCGTGCTCGTCACCGTGGCCGGCGGCAAGTAGAACTGTTGCGTATTCACATTTCCGTAGGCGGCCAACAGGTTGTTCTGCTCGACATACGGCCAGAGATGAACCACCCAGGTGTGGCGCGGGTTGCTGATCGCCCCCGGCGGGAAACTGCCGGCAGAGTCGTTGTACATGTGCATGGCAATCCCCCATTGCTTGAGATTGTTCATGCATTTCATGCGTGCCGCCGCCTCGCGGACTTTCTGGACGGCCGGCAACAGCAGGCCGATGAGAATGGCGATGATGGCAATCACCACCAGCAGCTCGATCAAGGTAAAGCCGCGCCGTAGTTTGCCGGTCAGAGTTGTCATGGAACACCCTGGAACAGACAGATGGGATTAGTTACATCTGCACGACTGTATCCGGTCGTCCCCGCCGAGTGCAAGCAGCAAATGGAAAAAACAGAGAGGACAGGGCTGCGGAGAAAGAACGAAACGCGATCCCGGTCATGATCCGGGACCGCGTCTTTCGTTCGTAGCTGGGGAGAGAACTTCACCAATTCAGCCGACTCAGCTCTGGGCTGACTTCGGCGCCGGCTTGACCTCAGTTTTTTTCGCTTCGGTGGTCGGAGAGCCACCGCAGCCGATCAGGGGGAGGGCAAGGCACAGCGCCAACACAATCCGTACGCAACGCATGATGGTACTCCTCGGTTGATCCGCCCACGACGACAGTCGCCGGCAGCGGTTTGAGGGATTGTACAGGCTGCGCGGCCGTGGACAACCGCAGTGGGCGTTTAGAGCACCTTCTTTCCGAGCGGGAAGCGTAAGCAGCGGACTCCTCATCGCTTACGCTTTCCGCTCGGAAAGAAGAATGCTTGCTTCTTCACTGGCGCCTGTTAGGCAGGTCGGATGAGGCCAGGCCAGAGCCAGCGCGCACGCGCCGGACGACGACCACCTCGCGCTCCGGCGGACGGCGCCGGTTGCGATCCATCGGCACCGTGGCTACCTCGGTCCAGGGGAAAGGCAACGCCAGGCGCGAGCCGTTGTAACTGTCGTAGCACAAGAACTCGTCTGTGTTGGGCAAATTGCTGGCGGCGGCGGGTACTGGACGCGCCTCGATCAGGTCGCCGTAGTAGAAGGCGAACAGGGCATCGACGTGGCCGATGCTCACCAGCCGCCCGCCAGCGGGTAGAAGTTGCTTCAAGCGCGCCATGGCGGCCGCCTGGTCCTCGCTCTTGCGAATGCGCACGTCGGTCAAGATGCCCGTAAACGTCAGTACCATGAACCAGGCGATCGACAGCACGGCCGAGCTCACCCGGCCGTCGTCGCCATGACGCGCCTTCCATGTGAAGACGGATAGCACCCCGACCACGGCGGCGTAACAAAGCGCGATCAGCGGCGGTTCCGCCCACGGCCCGAATTTGGGATGGCTCTTCAGAAACAGCGCGACGACCACCACCGCCAGCGCGGCTCCGATCATCACGAACGTCAGCAGCGACAGGAACAGGCGCCACCCCAGGCGGACGGACGCCGTGAGATTCGCCTCGGCGCAGCACTGGACGACCAGGCCGATCAGCACGGCCATGCACGGATACAGCGGCGCGAAGTAACGCGATTGTCCCGCCGGCGGAATCCAGCAGGTCGGGAACGAAATGGCGAGACAGACTGCCAGGAACAACACCTGCGGACGTGCCGCACCGATCTTCGCGCGGATACCGGGGTTCAGATAGAAGAACAGGAGGAGCGACCACGGCGCGGTGCAGCCGAGAATCTCGAACGGGAACTCCCCCAGGTGTTGGGCCACTTCGGTGAACTTCCAGTCGAAGAAGCGCGTCGTCGTGTCGCTCATCACGATTTTCCAGAGCGTGGGCGCCCCCACTTGCAGGTAACACGGAACCATCCAGGCGAGCACGATCGTGGCTCCGACCACCGCTCCGACGAGATGAGCCTTGCTGAACAGGCACCGCCACTGTTTCGTCAAAACGAGATAGCCGCCGACGGAGGCGAAGAAGTACACGGGTGGCTGCGGACCTTTCACGAGGACGCCCAGAGCGACGAAGACGTAACTGCCGATCCACGTCCGCAGCGCAGGCCAACCGCTCACCTGTCCCCAGTGCCACCAGAGGAGCGAACCGCTCACGAGGGCAATGAACACCGCCTCGGTTTCGGCCTGGCAGCCGGTCGTGAACATCTCGCCGAGGGTGACGAACGCGGCGCCGGCGGCGAGAGCGCCGAGGCGAGACAGGCAAGTGCGCGAATAGCCGTAGATCAGGAGGGTCGTGAAGAGCATGGCGAGTACGGAAGGCAGGCGGACGGCCCAGGCATCGCGGCTGCCGCAGACGACGCTGCTGACGGCAATGAGCCAGTTGTGCAGCGGCGGCCGACTGAGGAACGGCTCGCCCTGTTCGCGCGGCACGATCCAGTCATGGCGATCCAGAATCTCGAAGGCCACGCGCGCCCGTCGCGGTTCCTCGCCGCGCATCGACACGTCGCCGATTCGCAAGAGGAAAGCACCGACTACGAGCAGAAGCAGCAGAGCGACTTCGGCTTCCAGCCACCACGGGGTTCGCCGGCTGGTTTCGGTATCCTGCATCGTCACCGTGTCCACGGCAGCACTCCTCAAAGAATAGGAATCGCTCGAAGTGGAAACGCGCGGTGTGCCGCGAAGTCTATCAAACCTCATCTTATCGATCAATGTCCTTGCGGAAGCCGCGCCGATGCCCTACGATCTTGCCTGTCCGACCGAAAAGTGACCCCGTGGCAGGGACGAAATCATGTCCATCGAACCGCTCGCAATCGGCGTTTGTAGCTGGTCGTTGCAGGTGAAGAACATTCCCGAGTTGAAACGCCTCATGGACCGCCTGGGCCTGACCGTGGTGCAGATCGCGTGCGGCGACCCCCATCACGCCGCCTGGGACGAGGGCGACCACTTGCCGGAAGCCGCCCGCGCCGCCGGCTTTCAGCTGAGCGGCGCCATGCTCGGTTTCCCCGGCGAGGACTACACCACGCCAGCGCATATTCAGCGGACCGGCGGCTTCGGCGACCCGGCGCTGCGTAAGGAACGTCTCGAACGCCTCGCCTGGGCGCTGGAGCGGACGCGCGCCCTCGGGCTGACCGACCTGATGTTCCACGCCGGTTTCCTGCCCGAGCCGAAACATCCCGATCGCAAGCCATTCCTTGACACGCTGTCCAAGGCCGCGGGAATGGCCGCCGAAAAAGGCATCACCGTCGCCTTCGAGACGGGTCAGGAGACGGCCGACCTGTTGCGCCGCACCCTGGACGATCTGAAATGCCCGAATGTGAAGGTCAACTTCGACCCAGCGAACGTGCTGCTGTACGACATGGGTGATCCGCTGCGGGCGGTCGAGATTCTCGGCCCCGACATTCGCAGCGTCCACGTCAAGGACGCGAACCGGCCGACGACGCCGGGCCAGTGGGGCGAAGAGGTACCGCTCGGCAAGGGGCAGGTGAATATCAAGCAGTTCGTCAAGACGCTGAAGAAGGTCGGCTATCGCGGCCCGTTGTGCATCGAACGTGAAGTCGGCGATCAGGAGGCGCGGGTCACCGATATTGCCCACGGCGTGCAATATCTGCGGGAATGTCTCGCGGAATAGGCCGTTCGGCTAAACAACAACGATCGTCGTGGAGAGAACTGAACATGCACCGCCTCCTGCTCGCGTTCACAATATCCTTGCTCGCCCTTCCCGCGCGCGCGGCCGATGCGGAGCGCATCACGTTCGGTCCGACCGACTGGCCGTGGTGGCGCGGGCCGGACCGCAACGGCGTCGCCGACGCACGGCAAAAACCGCCGCTGAAATGGAGTGACTCCGAAAATGTCCTTTGGAAGACTCCAGTTTCTGGTCGCGGTCACGGCGCGCCGACCGTCGTCGGCGACCAGGTGTTCCTCGCCACCGCCGACCATGAGCGTGAAGTGCAGTCGGTACTGTGCTACGACCGGCAAACGGGGAAACTACTCTGGCAGACGGAAGTTCACCGCGGCGGCTTCGGGAAGAAAGCGAACGAGAAAAGCTCCCTGGCCTCCTCGACGGTGGCCTGTGATGGCCGGCGCGTGTTCATCAACTTCCTGAACGCTGGCGCGATTTACACCACCGCCCTGAGCCGAGACGGGAAACTGCTCTGGCAGACGAAAATCACGGACTACATCCTCCATCAGGGGTTCGGTTCTTCACCCGCCGTCTATCAGTCGCTGGTGATCGTCTCCGCCGACAACAAGGGCACGGGAGTACTCGCCGGCCTCGATCGGGTTTCGGGGAAAGTGGTGTGGAAACAGGAGCGCCCCAAGGCGCCGAACTACACGTCGCCGATCATTCTCAATGTCGCCGGCCGCGAGCAATTGCTATTCACCGGCTGCGATCTCGTCACCGGCATGGACCCGCTGACCGGCAAGAAACTGTGGGAGATTCCGGCGTCCACTACCGAGTGCGTGACCTCGGTCGTGACCGACGGTCAGCTCATCTTCACCAGCGGCGGCTATTCGAAGAATCACATGTCGGCGGTGCGCGCCGACGGTTCGGGCAAGATCGTCTGGGAGAACAACACGCGCGTCTATGTTCCGTCCATGCTGGTGCGCGACGGCTACTTGTACGCCGTGCTGGACGCCGGGTTCGCCACCTGCTCGAAGTGCGACACTGGCAAGGAAGTCTGGCGCGGCCGTCTCGGCGGCACGTTCTACGCGTCGCCGGTGCTGGTCGGCGAGCTGATCTTCGCCACCAACGAAGCCGGGCGGACGTTCATCTACAAGGCCGCGCCCGAAGCGTTCACGCTCGTTACCGAGAACCAGTTGAATGGAGAAGTCCTCGCCACGCCGACGATCTGCGGCGAGCGCATCTATCTGCGCGTGGGCACGACTGACAAGGGGCAGCGCCAGGAGGTGCTGTACTGCATCGGGAAAAGCCAGTAGCGACTACTACGAGCCGCGACCGTC
>JBBQPD010000401.1:0-5983 GCA_038331535.1 Gemmatales bacterium
AGGTGATCGAAGTCGTGTCGCGGCCCATCGGGGGCAAGGGGGTTATCTTGTTGCATCGGCGTTGGGTTGTCGAACGTAGTATCGCTTGGCTGAGTCGCTATCGCAGCTTGAGTAAGGAATACACTTATTACACGGCGTCGAACGAAGCGCAGATCCAGATCAGTTCGATTCAACGCATGCTGCGTCGGCTGAAACCAAACAAAGCAACCCAAGGGCCTCCATTCAAGTATCCGAAAAAGGTGACAAAAGCCGCGTAATCCTCTCGGATAGGCTCTAACAGCCGGAGGCATCCGACTGGGGAGAACCGCTCAGCGTGGCCGTGCCGTCGCCGTTGTCCAGGAAGGTGACGCCGTCCGGCAGGACGCCGGCTTCATCGAGGCTTGCGGCGGGCGCGCCGGTTGTCGTGAACTGGAATGAGTTGCTGGTGTCCGACAGAAACGAGACGGAACTGCCGCTGGTGATCTCAAGTGTTTGGTTGAAAAAGGAGGCGCCGAGTAGCGACGTTTGCAGGACGCCGAACGGGTCATTGGGCAGGACGAGCGCTTCCAACTGCTCCAGAAACGGGCGGCAGATCCGGGGTTTGGCGGCGAGAGTCCGCCCGGTCGAAGCGAAGTAACGCTTCCACGAACCGAACCAGTCCCCGATGGAAACACGGCTGATCCAGGTGTGGCGCAGCCAGCGCCGATGCGCGAGACATGCGCCGTGGTTTCAAAACCCTTGTAGGGCAAGCTTTAGCTTGCCCACATGCGGGCAAGCTAAAGCTTGCCCTACGTTTTGAAACCACGTCTAAGCCGCGACCGCCAGGGAGCGCTGTCAACCGCGCTCCCTGACGGTCGCGGCTCGTTTCGTCCCATTGCGGACCATTACTCTTCGTGGGCCGGTTGCCCCTTCGGCACCGAGTGGATGTGCGACGCCTTGAAGGTAATCGGCTCTCCGGCCCGTAGTTTCGACAGACCGGCGTAGGATTGCCGGCGGGCCAGCTCGCCACAGTAGTTTTTCCCATTGATGCGCGTGATGCGCACCAGCAAGGTCTGGCTCCGCGGCGGCGGACTGGTCAAAAAGGTGAGATTGACCAGGTCGCCGACTGCGAGATCGTGAATCTCGTCGCGGAGTTCCTCGTCTTCAATGCCCTCCTGGCGCCGCATGGCTTCGATGTCCTCGATCTCGATGGGGTTCCGCATGAAGCGGTCCTTTCGTCTCGGCCCGGTTTTCGGGGATGGCAGGAAGGCGCTGGGCACGAGCGCCTCGCGCCCGCGTTAATACTGTTTCGTGAGAGTCGGGCTGCAGGACGTGATCTTGCCCTCGCCGTCCGCCGCCAGGAAGAAGCTGTGAGCGACCTTCGCGGTGGTGGCGTCGAGGCCGACGAACACGTTCACCCGGTAGTAATGTTCCCAGAGTCGCCGCACTTGCACGCGATGCAGGTCGCGGGGCTGGCCCAGGACGTGGATCACGCTGTTACCGACGACGGTATCGTGCTCCCGACTCTTCTGCTTCTCCTGAGTCGCCTGCTGCTTCTCTTGCGGTTTAGCCGCCATTATTGTTTTCCGGATGGTTGTGAGGTTGGTCCGCCGCCCTTCGGCGTCAGACCGGTCGGTCGGCTGCGCGAAAATCAAGACGGGACGACACGTCCTACTCCGCACTCTCCATGTCTACCCGAATCGGGTGAATGATTCTGCGGTGAGGAAGGCTGGAGGAATGAAGAGTAACAAGATCATTCTATGAGATTGGGTGCGCCATCGGCCAGACCCGCCGTTGAAACCCGAACACAGGTCGCGTTGACCGGCTAGCTCGGAACAGGTAGTATGATCAAGTCGCCCAGCCCGATGACAGGAACCCCCAAACCCATCATGTCCGCGCAACGGCTACTTCTGCTGGTCCGCTCCGCTTTGGCGATCCTGCTGATCGCGAACGGGCCGGTCCACGCCGTAGCCGTCGTCCTGGCGCCCGCGCATGGAACGGTCCAGCCGACGAACCACTGTGCCCCTGATGATTGTCATTGTGAAGCCGACTCCGACGGCTGCTGCCATCACGAGGACGCAGACGACGCGGACGGCCCCCCGCACTCCTCGTGTCCGTGCTGTCCTTGTGGTCCACACGGCGCCGACTGTCCGTATTGCGGATGCGGCGCGGCCAAGGCGCCTTGCTGTTTGGTTGCTTCCCGCCCTGTTCTAGCTGCTGCTCCCTGCCTGGGCGCGCTGTTGGCCGAACGGTCCTTGCTCTCTCCGTCTGTTCATCCCGACGAGCTATTCCACCCTCCCCGGGTGTGACCCCTTCTTGTGCGCGCCGGGAAGGCGATTCCATCCCCGGCATTCAACCATCCGAACACCGAAGCCGGTCCGACAGTCCGTTGTGGCTGCCGTGCGGACCGTCCGTCCCGCGACCGGTGCGTATTCCCGAGGGTTCTCATGCTCGGCGTCCGACTGTTGCCGTGGGAATACGGCGTGCGCAACCTGTTCCGGCGTCCCGGCCGCAGCGCCCTTACGCTGGCGGGGCTGGCGCTCGTGGTGCTGCTCGTCCTCGTCGTGGTCGGCTTCATCCGGGGTCTGGAGGCGACGCTGGCAGTCAGCGGCGACGCGGGCGTGGTCTTGATCCATTCTCTCGGCGCCTCCGAGAACGTCGAAAACTCCTCGGTCCCGGCCCGCACCACCGGCGTGCTGACGGCCAGTTTGGGCGGTATTCGGCGCCGAGCCGGGCCAGGCGGCACGGCAGCGGTCTACGCCTCTCCCGAGTTGTACCTGGGCACGCAGGTCACGACCGAAGGGAATGAGGAGACGACGATGGGCATCGTCCGAGGCGTCACGCCGGCGGCGATCCTCGTGCGTCGCAAGCTGCAAATCCTGGAGGGGCACTGGCCCGGCCCTGGCGAAGTGCTCGTCGGCCGGTTGGCCGGCGCCAAGCTGGGCCGGGGCGGCGCGGCACTCGACGACGGCCGCACGGTGACCTTCGAGGGGCGCACCTGGATTGTCAGCGGACGCTTCGCCGCCCAGGGATCGGCCCTGGAGTCGGAACTCTGGTGCCCGCTGGAGGATCTTCAACAGGCCATGAAGCGCCAGGACCTCAGCATTGTCGCCGTGACGCTGGCGGCAGGAGGCTCCTTCGGCGACGTGGACGAATTCTGCAAGGAGCGGTTGGACCTGGAGCTCCAGGCCACGCCGGAGACCGCGTACTACGACTCGCTCCAAAAGCACTACGGGCCGGTGCGGACGTTGGCCTGGCTGGTAGTTCTGCTGGTGGCCGGCGCCGGCGTTTTCACCGGGCTGAACGCCATGTACGGAGCCGTGGTCGGCCGGGTGCGCGAGCTGGCGACCCTGCAAGCGCTGGGATACGTCCGCCGGGCCATCGCCCTCGCCTTGATCCAGGAAGCGGTGTTGCTGGCCGCCGCCGGTTCGCTTCTGGCGTCGGCCCTCGCCCTGCTGGCCGTCAACGGCACGGCGGTGCGCTTCACAATGGGCGCGTTCACCCTGCGGATCGACAGCGTGGCCATTCTGGTCGGCTGCGGCACGGGCTTATTGCTCGGCGTGGTCGGGGCAATTCCGCCCGCCATCAGGGCGATGAGATTGCCGGTGGCCGAGGGACTCAAGGCGGTATGAACGATGTGGGTTTACGAGCCGCGACCGTCAGGGAGCGTTGGCGACGTGTTGCGAAAAACGCTCCCTGACGGTCGCGGCTCGTGGATTTTTTCGCCCGAACGAGGAGTGTGACATGAACAGGATGATGAAACCGTGGCCGATCGTGCTGCTTCTGGCCATCGGTTGCGGCGGGACGCCGACGACGACGAAGGACAAAGCGGCGACGACCGGCAAGGACAAGTACTTGCTGACCGAGGAACCGGCCGGAGCGAAAGGCGTGACCGACGCCCGCAAAGAGGCCAAGGACGGCGACGAGGTCGTGGTCGTCGGCCGCATCGGCGGCAACGAGAAGCCGTGGGTCGATGGGCGTGCGACCTTCTGGATCGTGGACTCGTCCCTGAACTCGTGCAAGGAGACGGAGGGCGACAACTGCCCGACGCCGTGGGACTACTGCTGCACGCCGAAGGAGGATTTGCTCAAGGTGATGGCGACCGTCAAGGTCGTGGACGAGCAGGGGCAGACGGTCCAGACCGATGCCCGCGAGCTGTTCGGGGTGAAGGAGCTTCAGACCGTGGTCGTCCGCGGCCGTGCGAAGCGCGACGAGCAGGGCAACCTCACTGTCCTGGCCGCCGGCGTCTACCCCCGGCCCGAAGCCAAGAAGTAGGAGGTCGTGATGAGCGTAAACGTCGATCTGCGCCAGCTCGCCGTGCGCCGGGAGGGCGCCGCGCCCGCGCTGCTGCCGCGCCGCCGCACCCATTTCACCGCGCGCTACCTCCTGCCGGGTGCCGTATTGCTGGGCTTTCTGGCGGTCCTGGGTTGGGCGGCGCGCGATAGCTTCGTCTCGGCGAAGCCGGTGACGGTGGTCGCGGTGCTGACCAGCCGGGCCGAGGTGCGGCAGGAAGGGACGCCGCTGTTCCAGGCGGCCGGCTGGGTCGAGCCGCGGCCGACGCCGGTCCTGGTGACCGCGTTGACCGAGGGCGTCATCGACAAACTGCTCGTCGTCGAGGGGCAGGAGGTGAAGGCGGGCGCGCCGGTCGCGACGCTGATCGACGTCGATGCCCGCCTGGCGCTGCGGACGGCGGAGGCGGACCTGCGCCTCCGTCGCGCCGAGGCGGACAGCATTCAAGCCGCCGTGGCCGCGGCCCGCACCAACGCCGAGCAGCCCGTCCACCTGAAGGCCGCGCTCGCGGAGGCCGAGGCGACGCTCGCCCAGAAGGAGACCGAATGGGCCGGCGCGCCCTTCCTGCTCGACGCGGCCAGGGCCAGGCTGTTGTCCGCACGTCTCAGTTATGAGGCGAAGCAAAAGGTGGATGTGGCTCTGGTTCCCGCGATCCAGTTGCAGCAGGCCAGGGCCGACCTGGACATGGCCGCGGCCGTCTCCGGCGAGCTGGAAGGCCGGGGCGCCCGCCTGAAGCGCGAGGTCGATGCCCTGCAACAGCGGCGGGATGCGCTGCGCGTGCGGCTGGAGCTGAAGACGGAGGAGACGCGGGCGCTGGCCGACACCGTAGCCCAGGCGGCGGCGGCGGAGGCCCGTCTCCAGCAGGCCCAGGTCGCACTCGATGGCGCCCGCCTTCGCCTGGAGCGTACCGTGGTGCGCGCTCCCACGGGCGGGCGCGTGCTGACCCTGGCGGCGCGGCCGGGCATGCGCCTCATGGGCCTGGCGCCGGGGTCGATGCACGATTCCAGCACGGTCGTCAGCCTGTACGACCCGGCGTTGCTCCAGGTGCGGGCCGACGTGCGTTTGGAGGACGTGCCGCGCATTCTGCCGGGGCAGCTGGTCCGGATCGAGACGCCGGCGGCACCGGGCGGTCCGGTGGAGGGCGAGGTACTGTTCGCCACCTCGCAGGCGGACATCCAGAAGAACACCTTGCAAGTCAAGGTGGCGATCAAAGCCCCGCCGCCGACGTTGCGGGCCGACATGCTCGTGCAGGTGACGTTTCTGGCGCCGCCGACGCCGAAGGCCGCCAACCCTGCTTCGGAGCCGTTGCGGTTGCTGATCCCGCAACAGCTGGTCGAGTCCAGCGAGGGCGGCGCACGGGTGTGGATTGCCGACCAGAGCGCCGGCGTCGCCCGGCTCAAGACCGTCAAGCTGGGACGCGCGGGCGGCGAGTTGGTGGAGGTGGTTGAGGGGCTGAACGCCGCGGATCGACTGATCTCGGGAGGCCGCGAGGGACTGCGCGACGGCCAGCGCGTCCAAGTCACCGGCGACGATACGGCCGTGGGCGCCGGACCATCCGGCGACGGCGGGCACAAAGGCAAGCACTGAGAGTCTGTCCCAGAAGGTGTCGTCTTTTACGAGCCGCGACCGTCCGGGAGCGTTTTGTGCAGTGTATCCGCAACGCTCCCTGACGGTCGCGGCTCGGAAGACCCACTGGTGGGCCAGTCTCTTAGCGAGGGCGGGCCGCGCGAAACGG
>JBBQPD010000402.1:0-5960 GCA_038331535.1 Gemmatales bacterium
TTTTTTGCCATCGGCCAACTCAACCTCCTGCGATTCGCCCACGTTCAAATCGATCGTTCGCTGCGGCGGCGTGAGGCTCGGCTTTACCGCTGCGGGTTTTTCCTTCGAGGAGGTCGGCGTCGAGGCGAACAGACGCACGACCTTGCCGCCGACCCAGCCGCGCACGAGCGCTTCGTTCAGGCCGATACCATCCACGAGGAGTTCTGTCGCTCCGGAGCCGTACGTTCCGAGGTTCTTCCGCGACAGCAGCCGCGCGTCCACACGCTCTCCGGCCGCGCGCAGCGCGGCGTCGGTCCCCTGAAGCTGCAGCTTGTCGCCCGACTTCCAGGCGCTCGCCTGGGACCAGTAGGTCGCGAAGACCAGGACGCGCGCCTTGCCGTCGGCCACGTCCTCGACGAAGCCGGCCACGCCGTCGCGCTCGATCTGGCCGGCGATACGCTTTTGCGCCTCGGCCTGCACGGCGTCGAGGCTGGCCGCGTCGGCGAGCCACTTGACGACGCGGCGTTTGTCGTCGTAGACCCACGTCAGATAGAGCCGATCGCCGCGCGCCAGTCCGGCCGACTCGACGCGCTTACCGCCTCGATAGAGACGACAAGCCTTATCGAGCACGAACGTTTCGATGCGGTCTTCGAGCGGCTTGTCGCCGGCGAGGACGCGCGCCGTGAAGCCGTCCGCCGTGACCGACTCCACCTGCCAGGCGTGATTGTGGCCCTTCATCTGGCCGATCTCGTCCTGGAAGTGGACGAGATACGCCCGCTGTTGCTTGTCGTCTGGATTGAAGAAGAGGTTGACGCGCTCACCGGGCAACAGGTCGCCGGGATGAGCGCCGTAGACGAGGTGGCGATAGGTCGTCGCCCACGGTAGGACGCGCACGTTGTACTTCTCGCCTGTGCCCTCGTGGCGTACTTCGGCTTGCCACGTTTGCGGATCCCATTTGTCCCAGATGTACCAGCCGCGCGTCTGGCCGACGCCGCCCGGCAGGCCGAAGCGGCGCGGGTGGACCGGGGATGCTGGCTCCTCGAGGCGCACCGGCAGCCGGCGCAGCAGCTTCAACTCCTTCGCCGGATGCCCGGCGAAACCCTTCACGACGACCTTCGCGTGAAAGACGCCGTCCGGCGTGCCCGTCGTGCAGAATAGCTCGTCGCCGTTGGGGCCGCCGAACGTGACGTTACTGACGACCTTCGCCGGAATGTCGAGATAGCCGAGCACTTTCGCGTCGGGCGACAGGACGGTGATGCGGCCGTGGTTCGTCTCGGGCCGGTGATAGTCGGCGACCCAGAAGTTGCCGGCGGCGTCGAAGACGCAGCCGTCGCCGCCGCTGCCGCCCAGGTCGAAAAACAGCGTCGGCTTGCCGAGGGGCCGGTCGTCGGCCGGCAATTCGTAGCGAAGGATTTTCTTGCTCTGCGATTCGATGAGGTAGAGAAACTTGCTCTGCGGATCGACGTCGAGACCGTTGGGGAAGGCCAGGCCGTCCGCGATCTGGCTAACGACTCCTGCCGGCGTGACGCGAAAAATGCGGCCAACCGGCTTCTGAAGGGTCGATCCTTCCGGGTCGGTCCAGTAGACGTTGCCGCGCGCGTCCACCGTCAGATCGTTGAGGCTTCGCAGCGGCTTGCCGTCGCACTGGTCGGCGACGACGCTCAGGACGCCGTCCGGAGCCAGGTCGAGGATCGCCTTGTGCTTGTTGTCGCAGATCAGCAGATGGCCGTTGCCGCGCAGGACCGTCCCGGCCGGGTTGACGTCGAGATACTTGGCGACGCGTCCTTCCTTATCGACGCGCATCAGGCCGTCGGCGCAGAAGAACAGCTCGCCGTCGCGCCAGGTCGGCCCTTCCGTGTAGCCGGGCGCCTTGGCGAACCGTTTCACTTCGACCTTTCGCAGTCGCTCGGCGAGCGCATCATCCGCTCGGCCCGGTAGAGGAAGGAGGAGCAGCGCCCATGCAGACGCGAGAGCGGTTCGACACATCACGAGGTCTCCGGCAGGCGGATCAGGGTCGTCGCGGATCAGGACCGGCTACGTCACGGTTTCTCTGGCACCTTGCCTCCCAGCTTGACGATGGCCCCTTGCATCTCGCCCCGTGCGCCGGCATCGGTCTCTTTCGCAAGCGCCTGAGATAACGCCGTCAGCGAAGCGGGATCGCCGGTGTTGCCCAGAGCACGGGCGATGTAGCCGCGTTCGTGCGCACCTGTCGCGCGCTCCAAAACGCTCACGATCTCCGGCGCCGCGCCTTTCGCGGCTGGGCCGATCATACCCAACGCATGAGCGGCCTTCATCCGCACCAGATCCTTGTCATCGTGCAGATATTGTCGCAGCGCGGCGACTTGCTCGGGAACGTCCTCCTCCATCATCGCCAGGGCGCCGAGGGCGACGACGCGCGTCACCGGGTCGCTGTCCTTGACGGCGGTCTGGCGCAACGCTTGCACCGCCCGGCGTTCATTCCTCATGCACGGTACCGGCCCGTCCCGTATTGGCTCAGCTCAAGAAAAAATATGAACTGACACCGATTGTTCCTGCAGTTCCCGCGGTGGACCGAAGCGGCAGTCGATCTGTGTCATCGCTGGCGCGAATTGAGATAGAATGGAGCGCGAGGCCGCCTTGCGAACGATGCTGCTGGTAATCGGCTCAGGAGGGTTACGAATGGGCCGGAAGCGAAGAAGCAACGCCGGGCCGTTCTTGATCGATGTAAAGTTGCGCCTCGACCGATTCCCATCGCCGGACCGATTCCCCTACAACTTGCCCGCCGTCCGTCTTCTGAAGGAACTCAGCTTCCACCCCAAGGTGACATTCCTGGTCGGCGAAAACGGGACGGGAAAGTCAACCCTGTTGGAGGCCCTCGCGGTCTGCTGTGATCTCAACGCGGAGGGCGGCAGCCGCAATTTCAATTTCGCCACCCGAGCATCGCACTCATCCCTGGACGACTGTCTGCGTTTGTCCCGCTTCCCAGGACGATCGCCTGCGGACAGTTACTTCCTTCGTGCCGAGAGTTTCTACAACGTGGCGTCGGAGATCGAACGGCTGGACCAGGCTCCGGCCTTCGGCCCCCCACTGATCGACTCGTATGGCGGCCAATCCCTGCACGAGCAGTCTCACGGAGAATCTTTCTTCGCCCTATTCTCGAACCGATTCCGGGACGACGGCCTCTACTTGATGGACGAGCCGGAGGCCGCTCTTTCTCCCAAGCGGCAGTTGCAATTCCTGGGCCTGCTCCACGACTACTGCAAGCGCGGCTGCCAGTTCATTATCGCAACGCATTCACCAATCATTATGGCGTACCCGGACGCCCTGATTTACTTACTCGACTTTGAAGGCATTCGGCAGGTCGCGTATACCGAGACGGAGCATTACCGGATCACGCGCGGCTTCCTGAGCAACCCGGAGAGGTCGTTGAGGATTCTGCTCGCAGACGAGGAAAATGGCACGCCGGGAACTGCCGACTCCTGACCGCTCATCTACGTCTGACTCACGGCTTCGCCGGCAGCGTCCGCAAAATCCCGATGGCCGCCCAGCCCGAGAAAATCGGTGTCACGAGAAAATCAAGTTTGGATACTCGAAAACCACTGCACGGCCAGGGAGGAATATCCGTCCGGTGTCGGGTGAATCTGGTCCGCGAACTGATTGTCTGCCAAGCTCATTGTGAGGTATCGTATTGATTGGCCCATGCTGGCGAAGCTGCTACAGACAGTGCCCTCGGCTGTATTGAAGTTGGTGAGCTGATGCTGGAGCGAAGAAGCAATCGGATCGAACGGATCGAACGCAGCGATGACGGTCGCGTTCGGACTGGCTACATAGATCGCCGCCAGTAAAGCGGCGTAGTTTGCCTGGGAAGTAGCGAGAGGAATTCCAGAACCGAGATCGTTCAGCCCGATCATCAGAAGGATCAGGTCTGGCGCGAGCGACTGAATCAGGCCGCCTTTGACGAGTCTCAGCGTCTGGTCGATGGTAAAGCCGCTGTGACCCTCATGAACAAGATCGGGGCGATTCGGAGGGTCGAAAGTCGTTTGATTTCCCACGAAGGTGAAGGCGATATCGGCCTGGTTGAGCAACAGTCCGAGGGGAGCGCGATAGCCACCGGTGTTGGAGGGATAACCGGCAGTGATCGAATCGCCGAGTGGCAGGATTTTTATGGATCCCTTGCCCACCCCGTTCCCCCCACTGCCCTGATTCGCACTCGCAGTTCCGTTGAAAACGGTGGAGTAGACCACGCTCGTGCCCGCGGGGTTCAGTTTCGTCAGAAATGCCTTATCGACCGCGGTCGGCACGATGCCCACGGTGATCGGGAAGTCGTTCGAGTGCGTCTCGCCCGTGACGTACGCGTTGCCGGCGCCATCGACGGAGATGCCGGTGGCGGCCTCGTCGTCCGAACCGCCCAGGTACGTGGAGTAGACCAAGGCGTTTCCGGCCGCGTTCAACTTGACCACGAAGGCGTCGGAGAGTCCTCCCGCCGTGGTCCTAAACGCACCCGCGGACACCGGGAAGTTCGCGGAAGTCGTGAAGCCGGTTACGAAGACATCCCCGGCGGCGTCGAGGGTTATGGCGTTGCATTGGTCCTGCTGGGCGCCCCCCAGATACGTCGAGTAGAGGAGCCTGCTCCCCGTGGGGTCCACCTTCGCGACGAAGATGTCGCCGTTCCCAGCGTTCGCGGCTTGCAGCGGGCCAAGCGTGGGGAAGTCGGCGGACTGTGTTGTACCCGTCACGAAGGCGTCCCCGGCGGCGTCGAGAATGATGTTGCCGCCGTGGTCCTGCTGGGCGCCTCCCAGATACGTCGAGTAGAGGAGCCTGGTCCCCGTAGGGTCCAGCTTCGTGATAAAGACGTCGTCGTTCCCGGCATTCGCGGCCTGAATCGGGCCGAGCGTAGGGAAGTCGCCGGACTGTGTGAACCCCGTCACGAAGGCGTCCCCAGCGGCGTCAAGCATGAGGTCGCTGCTACGCTCCTGCTGGGCGCCTCCCAAATACGTCGAGTAGAGAACCTTAGTCCCCGTGGGGTCCAGCTTCGTGATGAAAACGTCGTCGTTCGCGGCCTGAATCGGACCGAGCGTGGGGAAGTCGGCGGACTGTGTGAAACCCGTCATGAAGAGGTTGTCGCTGGCGTCCGCCGCAATTTTGGTTCTGTTGTCACCGTTGCTGCCGCCGAGGAAGGCCGAATAGGCGAGAGTCGAGTCGAGGAACAGCGCGCGGGTGCTGTCGTAGGCTCCGACCGTGAAGCCGACGCGGGTTCCGCCGAGCAGGACGAAGCCGCCCTGAACGAGCTGCCCTTCCCCGGTCAGACCGAGCTGATACAGGATCGGCGCGGCCTCGGTTACGCGCGCCCCGTCAGGCAGAGTCAGTACCAGACCGCCGCCGACCAGCGTCGGCGTGGCCGTGCTCCCGAAGTCGAAGCCGATCTGGCCGGGGTTGACCCCCGGCGCGACGGCATACAGGTATTCCAGCAAGCCATGATCGCCGCGGCCCACCAGGTCGATGCCAGGGTAGAGGTTCTGGTAGTGGACCTCGGCGAAGTTGGGGACGTTGACGTGCCACTGCGACGGGTCGTTGCCGATGAAGTAGTTCCTCGTGACCGCCAGCGGATCGACGCCGAGCACCTTCGGCGCCGGGCTGGCCCCGACGAACGTCATCTGCAGCGCCTCGATCGCGGTGGCGGGCGGCTGGCCGACGGACGTGCCGGCCGGCGCGGGCACGCGCAACCCCAGGGTGATCCCCGTCTGGGTGAAGTAGGCGTTGTAGTCCTGGGTTCGGGCCAGGAAGGCGACCGGGCTAGCGGTCTGGCCCTGATTGGCCTCAATGTACTGCGGCGGGTTACCGTGGGTTTTGGCAAGGACCATCGTGGTGGCGGTTGGGCTGATGCCCTCGTTGCCGGCGAGGTCGTCGGCGCGTGCCCGCACCAGGTAGGTGCCGATCTTCAAAGACGGCAGCTGCACCACGGCCAGGCCGCTGGCGTTGAGCTTGCCGACCGCGTAATTCAT
>JBBQPD010000403.1:0-5957 GCA_038331535.1 Gemmatales bacterium
CTCACCGGGGGGCTAACGCTCCCCGCTCGCCACGATGATGATTACCGCGCCTGCGCGACAACCACTTTCTTCTTCAGCATCTCCTCGATCTGCTTGACCTTCTTGCCGATGAACAGCACGTTATGCAGGTCAAACTCGTGGGCCTGTGCGCCGGTCGTTTTCACGATCAGATCGCCTGACCCCAGGCCGAGGATCCAGTGACGAAACAGGTCGCTGCGCTGCTTTTCCAACGCCATGCCCTCGGCCGGGTAGACCTTTTCACCGCCGCCGATCTCGGTCGAAACCTGGAACTGGCCGGGCGTGAAGGTCTTGTAGATGCGGCGGTCGAAGATCAGGATGGTGACCAGCCAGAGTACGAACAGGATGGACGAGATAAATATGTAGCCGCCGATGTTGATGCGGATATCCAGGTAACTGAGGTGTTCGAGGATTGTATCCCACAGGTTCGCCAGCGCTAAAATGATAGCGATCAGGATGGCGAAGACGATCATGGCGAACGACCAGCCGCCGCGCAACGGCACATTGGTGATGAAAATCACGATGAGCAGCACGGTGGCGAAAAGGACGCCGTAGTTCTTGCTGTTGGAGATGTGAAGCTTGAGAGGATCCCTGTCCGTCGGTAGCGTCCCCTTGGGCATGACCAGCACATCGACGGGCGTCTTCTCATCGAAAGTATTGATAGGCGGATTTTCCCGACCCGTCTCCGTCAGACTGCCCTTCACACGCCTGAGTACTTCAGTCTCCCCCTTGTCTGGTTTGCCCTCCCTCGGGACGACGGCCATGCGATGACCATCCAGGTAAGTGAGGAGGGCCATGACGAAGCCGACGGCCCAGACGGGCCACCAGTAGAGGAGGTTGCTGTGCGAAACGATGGTAATCTCGTTCGGAACGGGAGGGCCTGTCGGCGGTTCCGGGACTCGTGCCTGAGGTACGACGGACATGGGAGGTCTCTCGTCGGTAGTGGGAAGCGGCCGACCGCGGGACGTCTCCGGTGACGCCGCGGCTCCTCAGTAATTCGCCGGTCGACGGCCGATATTGCGCGCCGCCCTGCGGATAGGCAACGACAGGCTATGGCGATATCACGGAGTCGTCAAGGTGGCGACCGCTCCGCACTGACCTGGAACCCATACCAAAGAGGGAGGAGGACTGTACCATGCGAAGCCAGCAGACGTGCGCGGCGGCACTCATCTTCATGGCGCCGGCGCTGGCTGAGGAGCGCGACGGCGTGGTCGAGGCGAAAAACGGCCTGGTCGTCTCGGTCAGCGCCCCGGCGTCGGAAGTCGGCGACGCGGCGCTCCAGCGCGGCGGCACGGCGGTCGCCACGGCGGTGACGCACTCGGCGGCCGGCAACCTTTATCGCGGCGCGGCGGACCGTCCGCTCAGCGGCAAGGCGGCGGGCTACTGATTCGCCGCCTTGCCGCTGAGCGGTCGCCCCCGCTAAGCCGCAAGCGGCGACCTAAGAGCGAGACCTTTCCATGTACATTCCCGCCGCCTTCGCCGTCGCGGATCAGGCGACCCTGTTCGATTTCATCGAACGCCACGGCTTCGCGACGCTGGTCAGCGTTGTCGAGGGAACGCCGTTCGCCACCCATTTGCCGATGCTGCTCGATCGAGATCGAAATCTGCTGCTCGGCCACGTCGCGCGCGCGAATCCCCACTGGCGCGCCTTCGACGGCGCGCGCGAGGCGCTGGTCATCTTTCAGGGGCCGCACGCTTATGTCTCCCCGAGTTGGTATGCGACTGCCCCGGCCGTGCCCACCTGGAACTATGCGGCGGTTCACGTCTATGGCGTCCCGCGCGTTCTCGACGGCGAGGCGCAGCTCGAACAGATACTGACGCGGTTAGTGGACAGGTACGAGGGCTCTGCGGAAACGGCATGGCGCTACGATCTGCCAGACGAGTATCGGCGCAAATTGCTGCACGGCATCGTCGGCTTCGAAGTGCCGATCGCGCGGATCGAGGGCAAGTTCAAGTTCGGCCAGAACCGCTCGGCGGAGGACCGGCGCGGGATGCTGGAACATCTCCGGGAAGGGGACGCTGAGTCGCAAGCGCTGGCGGCGATGATTTCTGCCCACCTTCTGGGATGAGAAGCGCTGGCAAATCCACTATCGGCTTGCTCGGTCCCATGCCGGCTGCGATAATTTGGGAGAGGGTGGTATCAAAAATCTCATGGGTGACACATGCGACCGGAAGACATCCTGACGCTTTTGCGACGACAACCGTTCATTCCGTTTCGAATTCATCTCTCGAACGGACAAACGTATGACATCCGCCATCCGGAAATGGCGATTGTGACCAAGGCCGCGATTGTCATTGCGATTCCCAGCACAGACACTGGCGCCCACGTCCCCGATCACTTTGCCCTGGTCGCACCAATCCACATCAACAACATCGAGCCGCTACCTGTGGGGTCGCCGGCTTCATCCGGCGGCCATAACTGAGCTTCGTACTGCTCGGAGGCAAGTGAGAGTGCGCATGACCACCGCGACGGATCGCCTGGGCAGCGAGCAAGCCTTTCACGACCGGCAGGCCGCCGAACGCTCCGACCACTTCCGCGACCTCGCTTCGCTCCGTTTCCGCGACGACGACTACCTCGATCATGAAACCTGGGTCCGTCCCGCTTTCGACCGTCTCGGTCCGCTGGCCGGCGCGCGCGTCCTCGACTTCGGCTGCGGCCACGGCATGGCGTCGGTCGTGCTGGCCCGGCGCGGCGCCCGCGTCACCGCCTTCGACCTGTCGCCCGGTTATCTCCAGGAGGCGCGACGGCGCAGCGCGGCGAACGATGTCGGCGGCGCGTTCGTTCAGGCCGATGGCGAACGGCTGCCCTTCGCCGACGCCAGCTTCGACCGCGTCTGGGGCAATGCCGTGCTGCACCACCTCGATCTGACCACGGCGGCGCGCGAACTGGCGCGTGTGCTGGCTCCCGGCGGTCTTGCAGTCTTCTGTGAGCCGTGGGGCGAGAACCCGCTGCTGAACCTCGCGCGCCGCCGCCTGCCGTATCCCGGCAAAGAACGCACACCCGATGAAACCCCGCTCCGGCGACGCGACCTATCGAAGCTGCGCCGCGTCTTCCCGACTCTCGAAGTGGAAGGCTTTCAACTTCTGTCGATGGCCCGTCGCGTCCTGCCGAATGGACGCCTCGTCAGCGCGCTCGATTGGTGCGACGACCTCTTGTTAAAGCGCGTGCCGTTTCTGCAACAATTCTGTCGCTATGTTGTTCTCACGTTGCGCAGTTGACCCTATTGAAAGACATTCACGAGCCGCGACCGTCAGGGAGCGCTCCCTGACGGTCGCGGCTCGTGAATAATTTCCATGTCAAGGTCATATAATCCTTACTGCCAGAAAAGTCGGCACCCGGTTCTATTCTCATGAGCGCGGTCCCGTCATCTCTGGGGGTCGTCGTACCCGGCGCGGCAGCACCCGCACCGGTCGCTCCCCTTGCGCTCGCCCCCACAACAGCGACGACAACTCCACCTGTCTGGCCGCGCTCCGCGCAGGCCGCCTCGGTCGTCCTGTTGCTGACGGTGTTGGGACTGCTCAGCTGGCACGTCTACGGGACGCAGCGGCGAGCGACCCGACCGACCGCGCTCGAAGCCGGCTCAATGGCTTTTCGCGTCGATCTCAACCGTGCCGACCGCGCGCAACTGCTGCAACTGCCCGGCGTCGGCGAGTCGCTGGTTCGCCGTATCGAAGACTATCGCGCCGAACATTACGGCTTTCGCAGCATCGACGAACTGGCCGAAATTCCGGGTATCGGTCCGCTGACGGTCGAACGCCTGCGCCATCTCGTCTACGTCGATCCGCCAGAGGGCGACGAGGACCACGGTGCGCCGGCCGGGCGCGGCAAGCCGGCGCACGCGCCAAAGAAGGACATGCCCGCGACGGGAAAATCAATGGCCTTGAAGAAGGAGGGCGCGCTCACCGATTCGGTCAACGTGAACAAGGCGTCCGCCGAGGAACTGCAACGCCTGCCGGGCATTGGGCCGGCGATGGCCGGACGCATTATCGAAGCTCGGAAGAAAGCACCTTTCAAGTCCCTGGACGATCTGAGGCATGTACACGGCATCGGGCCGAAGACGCTGGACAAGCTGCGGCCGCACGTCACCGTCGGGGAGAACATGACGAAGAAGGAGTGACGGCGGTGGCATTTCGCATTATTACCTCCAAGGAAGCTCTCGGCCATCTCCATCACCTTACGGCCGCTCAGAGTGCGCTGGTCACGGACACCATCGAGGAGCAGTTAACGCACCAACCGACCGTAGAGACCCGCAACCGCAAACGCATGGAGGAGAATGAACTGGCGACCTGGGAACTTCGCATCCGCGACCTGCGCGTGTATTATGATGTGGAGGAAGAACACGATCAAGTCGTCTGGATCCGAGCGATCGGCATCAAAGTGCGAAGCCAGGTCTTCATTGACGGAAAGGAAGCAAGACTATGAGAACACTCGATGTAAACTCTCCGGGGCTTTCGCTCGTGGAAGCTGTGCAAACGATGGCAGATGCTCCGATCGTGTTGACGCGAAAAGGCCGGCCTGTCGCGATACTCATGCCCTCGGGAAAGGCGGACCTGGAAACAATCTCTCTCAACCTCAGTCCGACCTTTCGAGACATTATTGAGAGGTCGAGGAGGAGTATCGAGCGCGACGGCGGACTCACTCTCGATGAAGTACGGCGGAGTCTGGGTATCGAAAAGTCGTCGAAAAACGGCAAGGCCACGCTCAAACGTCCGAAGAAGCGTCCGGCGAAAAAGTGACGCGGGAACACCTTGTTAGATTCGGCGAGCGGAAGCCGTCTGCCTTCTGTTGGGATCGTCCCACTCGGCCGATGACTCCCGCTCGCCGCACTTCACGGAGCGGAGCATGGCCGCCAAGTTCGAGTTAGTCAGCCCCTTTCAGCCCGCGGGCGATCAACCGCAAGCCATCGCCAAGCTCACCGCCGGCTATCTGGAGGGCAAGCCGTGCCAGACGCTGCTCGGCGCCACCGGTACCGGCAAAACGTTCACGGCGAGCAACGTGATCGCTCAACTCGGCAAGCCGACGCTCGTCCTCGCCCACAACAAGACGCTCGCCGCCCAACTCTACAAGGAGTTCCGCGCCTTCTTTCCGCGCAACGCCGTTCACTATTTCGTCAGCTATTACGACTACTACCCGCCGGAAGCCTACATTCCGCAGCGCGACATCTACATCGAAAAAGACGCCCAGATCAATGAAAACATCGACCGCCTGCGCCTCGCCGCCACCGGCGCCCTCGTCAGCCGCGAGGACGTGATCGTCGTCGCCAGCGTGTCGTGCATCTACGGCCTCGGTTCGCCCAGCGACTACAAGCGCATGATGATCCATCTCCCGAAAGGGGCGACCATCGCGCGCGAAGAACTGCTGTACAAACTGGTCGATATCCAGTACCAGCGCAACGACGTGTCCTTCACGCGCGGCAAGTTTCGGGTGCGCGGCGACGTGATCGAGGTGTGGCCCGCCTACGAAGAGTTCGGCCTGCGCGTCGAGCTGTTCGGCGACGAGGTCGATGCAATCGCCATCATCAATCCGACCAGCGGCGAAACGCTGCGTACACTCGACGAGTTGTACGTCTATCCGGCCAAGCACTTCGTCACGCCGGAGAACCGCACCAAGCAGGCCGTCGAGGGCATTCGTCAGGAACTCGAAGAGAGATTGGAGGTCTTCAAACGGGAAGGAAAGCTGCTGGAGAAGCAGCGTCTGGAGGCACGGTCGCGCTTCGACATCGAGATGCTGCTGGAGGTCGGCCACTGTCCCGGCGTCGAGAACTACGCGCGCTGGTTCAGCGGCCGTAAACCGGGCGAGCCGCCGTACACGCTCATCGACTTCTTCCCCGACGACTTCCTGATGGTGGTGGACGAGTCGCACGTCACCCTGCCGCAGGTGCGCGGCATGTTCGCCGGCGACCACAGCCGCAAACTGACGCTCGTCGAACACGGCTTCC
>JBBQPD010000404.1:0-5942 GCA_038331535.1 Gemmatales bacterium
CCTGGAGATCCGGTTGCGACCCAACTGTTGCGCGATGCCCAGGCCGGCAAGACCGGAGGCGACGCCGAGGCCAAGCGCAAGGCCGATTACCTCGCCGACGTGCAGGCGGCGCGCACGGCCCTGGCGGCGAAGCGTTACGACGACGCCATCAAGTCGGCGGGCGACGCTTTGAAACTATTTCCGGGCGATCCGGTTGCCACCGGCATCGTGAAGGACGCCCAGGCAGCCAAGGCCGGGGCCGACGGCGAGAAGAAGAAAGTGGCAGACTATCAGTCAGCCGTCCAGGCGGGGCGAACGGCATTGGCGGGTAAGAAGTACGACGACGCCATCCGCGACGCGAGTGACGCGCTGAAGCTCTTCCCCGGCGACCCGACCGCTACCCAATTGCTGAAGGACGCCCAGGCCGGCAAGACCGGAGGCGACGCCGAGGCCAAGCGCAAGGCCGATTACGCCGCGCAGATGGCGCTCGGCCAGCAGGACATGACCGCGAAGCGTTACGCGGATGCCGTGCGGTCCTACACCGAGGCGCTGCGGCTCATGCCGGGCGACGCCGCCGCGACGAAGGGGCTGGCCGACGCCAAGGCGCTCGACAAGCCGGTGCCGCCGCCCCCGCCGCCGGCGCCGGACTACAACAAGTCGATGCAGAACGGCCAGGCGTTCGAGAGCAAGAAGATGTGGGGCGAGGCGGCCGCCGCCTACCGTGACGCGCTCAAGACCAAACCGACTGATGCCAAGGCGGCGTTCGGCCTCGACATGTCCGAGGGCCAACGGGCGCTCGACGGCAAGAAGTACGCCGACGCCCAGAAATGGTTCGAGGACGCTCTGCGGCACTTCCCCAACGACGCCGACGCCAAGGCGCTGCTAAAACGGGCGAAGGACATGAAGTGAATACGTCCGTGCGGCAGACCCATTGGGCTGCCGCACGGAAGTGTGGCGGTTCAACTACTCTGGATTCCTTGCAACAATCGGTCTGCTGAGCCATCCCCACACACAACCAACTGTCTTAGAGTCTGTCCCACAAGTGGGTTCTACGAGCCGCGACCGTCAGGGAGCGTTGGCAACATGCCGCAGAAAACGCTCCCTGACGGTCGCGGCTCGTAGAATGCGACCCCTTGTGGGACAGACTCTTACAGGGAAAATGGCCGTGGATGACGGTAAGGGGCAGCACGGTTGACGCTCTCCTCCGCGAACATTCGGGCAACCAGCCTGCCAACGACGACAACCCACCTGCCAAACTCTCCGAGAGCCGTCATGCCGCACGAGATCGTCACCTTTGGCGAAGCGATGATTCGTCTCAGTCCGCCCAACTTTCACCGTCTCGAACAGGCTCGCAGTCTCGACCTCAAAGTCGGCGGCGCGGAACTCAACACCGCCGTCGGCCTGGCGCACCTGGGCCATTCCGCCACCTGGGTATCGCGTCTCACCGACAACGCTCTTGGCCGGCTCATCGCCAACCACGCGCGTGAGGCTGGCGTCTCCACCGAGCATGTCGTCTGGACGACGGATGAGCGCGTCGGCGTCTACTTCCTCGAATTCGGGGCCGCACCGCGTGCCAGCTCCGTCCTCTACGACCGCAAGGGTGCGGCCATCGCCGGCATCAAGCCGGGCATGGTCGATTGGGCCAAAGTCTTCGCCGGCGCCAGGTGGTTTCACGTCAGCGGCATCATGCCGGCCCTGAGCGCGTCCGCCGCCGAGACGACGCGCGAGGCGATGCAGGCCGCCCGCGCCGCCGGCGTGGGAACCAGCATTGATCTCAATTATCGCGTGAAGCTCTGGAGTCAGGCCGAGGCCGGCCGGGTCATGAGCGACCTGATGGCCTATTGCGACGTCCTCGTCACCACCGAGGAGGACACCGAGCGCGTCTTCGGCATCCGCGGCAAGGACCACGAGGATGGCGCCGCCCTGGTGGCGAAGAGATTTCCTGTCAAGGCCGTCGCTGTCACCGTGCGCGAGAACCCGCTGGTGTGGAAGAACACCTGGACCGCCATCGCCTACCAGGACAGCAAACTCCTCAAGACGCGGACGTTCGAGGTCGAGATCGTCGATCGTCTCGGTGCTGGCGACTCGTTCGCGGCCGGGTTAATCCACGGATTGCTCGAAGGCGATTTGCAGAAGGGGCTGGACTGGGGCATCGCCATGAGCGCCCTCAAGCACACGATCCCGGGCGACTTCGCCTGGGTCACGCGCGACGAGGTCGAGATGACGGTCAAGGGCGGCGGGCTGCGCATCAGCCGCTGACCGGTTTACGTTTCGCGAAACGACAAGTCACGGTTCAAGGTCGCGCGCCACGCGGAAGCCGATGTGATGCACCGGATGCTCGACGGCGGAGTAGGCGTTGCCGAGAGAGTGGCGGTGGTCGGAACGCGTCTGTTCCGCACGCGTGTCCCACGCGCCGCCGCGGATGACGCGCGTCCTGCCCTCGCTCGGCCCCGGCGGGTCAATCTCCGGCCCTTTCTCGAAAGCATTGGGCTGATACCAGTCCCAGCACCATTCGGGAACGTTGCCGTACATGTCGTTCAGGCCCCACCGGTTCGGCTTCTTCTCCCCCACTGAATGCGTTTGCTTGCTGGAATTGCCTGCAAACCAGGCGTACTCGCCGAGTTGTTTCTCGTCATCGCCGAAGGACCAGCGCGTCGAGGCGCCGGCGCGGCTCGCGTATTCCCACTCCGCCTCGGTCGGCAGGCGGAAGCCCGGTCCGCGGTTGCGCACGACCTTGTCGCCGTCGATCTTGTAGTACGGCCGCAGGCCGTGCCGTAGGCTCAACTGGTTGCAGAAGCGCACCGCGTCCAGCCAGCTCACGGAATCGACCGGATGGCGGCGCGTGTCCTGTCCCTTCAGCTGCGGATTCGTACCGGATTGGAAGAAGCTCGGGTTCGTCCCCATGACCGCCTCGTACTGCTCCTGCGTCACCTCGAATTTGCCCAGTTCAAACCTCCTGGTGACCTGGACCCGCATAGGCAGCTTCATCTCCGCGATGAAGAATTCGCCCGGTTCGATCGGCACCAACTCGACCTTCGGCGAATGCGGCGGGACCGACACGCCACGATGCCCCGCCGCCTGTGCCGCCTCGGCCAACGGAAAGTGAGCGGCGGCCTCGACGGGAGCTTCCGGCCGCAACGGTGTCGGCGCGTCGGGTATCACTACCACGGGTGCGGGATCGGTCTTGTGCGCGCCGGCAGCGATGAAGGCCCACGACACCGCACTTGCCGCCAGGACGACGGCGGCCGCGGCGGCCCACTGCCAGCTCCGGCGCCGGACCGGTGCCGCGGTTCGCTCGCGGCCGAGCAGGCGCTCGAGCGCCGCGACGACGGCGGCCATCGTCGGGAAGCGATCAGCGGGCTGTTTCGCCAGCGCCGTGCGCAGAAAGGCGACGACGCCCGGCGGACAGTCGGCGATCGGCGGAATCGGCTTGTCGCGGTGGGCGAGCACGACCTCCAGAGCGGTCGCGCCGTCGAAGGGCGGCCGGCCGGCCAGCAGAAAGTAGAGCGTACAACCGAGGCCGTAGATATCAGCGCGGGCGTCGGCGGCGCGCGTGTCGGCAGCCTGTTCGGGGGCCATGAAGGCCGGCGTGCCCATCACCGCAGTGGTGTGCGTCAGGTGTTCGGCCGGGCCGCCGGCACCGCTCAGGGCGCGGGCCAGGCCGAGGTCCAGCACCTTCACGGTGCCGTGTTGATCGAGGAGCAGGTTCGCTGGCTTCACGTCGCGGTGGACGAGGCCGGCGGCATGAGCATGGGCGAGGCCGCGCGCCGCCTGTACCACAAAGTCAAGTGCCCGCCCGACCGGCAGCGGCCCCGCGCGCTTGACGAGATCGGCGAGGTTGCCGCCCTCGACGAACTCCATGACGAGAAAGTCGCGGCCGTCCGCCTCGCCGGCGTCATAGGCCGCGACGACATGCGGCGAAGCGACGCGCGCGGCGGCCTCGACCTCGCGCTGAAACCGTGCCCGCGCGTCCGCCGAGCGCAGTAGCTCCGGGGCCAGCACTTTCAGCGCGACGATACGGTTCATGCGCCGATGACGGGCCTTGTAGACGCGGCCCATGCCGCCCGCGCCGACCGGCGCCAGCAGCTCGTAATTGCCGAGAACGCTACCGATGTCCGAGCCAGGGACGATGGCCTTCACGCGCTCGACGAGCCGGCGGAACGTGGGTTCGTCGAGATCCGCATCCGGCGCCGGCGTGGTCAAGCCATTGAGAGGGGCAGGCGTTTCGCGGTCGAGCGTTTCGACCAGGGCGCGGCAGTCGGCGCAGTCGTCGAGGTGGGCATCGATGGCCTCGTGCGGCGCGAGTTCGAGCCGTCCGCGGACGTAGTCGCTCAGGCGTGAAGGCGGCGGGCAGGTGACGGCGATCATGGCGTGCGCCTTCTGTTGAGCGGCGAAATTCGTTCGCACCCAGAGCGCGAGCGACGGGCTGGTACATCCAACCAACAGGAACGATAGCGCGTCCCGCGCTCTCCTGGTTTCTCCAAGAGCGTTCGGAACGACGCGGACGAGGGATAAACGCAGCGCCGCACGGACGCAGGAAGTCGTAACGACTCCGAAGGGCTGTTTTGGCTGAAAGCTGATAGCTTCTAGCTGATAGCTATCCGTCAATCCCTTCAAGCCCTACGCGGTGGTCGGATCGGCCACTCTCTCGCACGCCAGTGCATTTTTTCCAAACGCTCTCACCGATTGTACCGCACCTTCCTCCGACCGTGGCAGCTGAGTCCGTAAGATAACCCCACAACGCCAGTGAACCGACGTGCGAGATGTCATCATGACGAGCGAGCTGGGCCGCCTGGTCGAGGCCATCCGCACGGAGGAGCAGGTTCTTCGACTCGGCGGCGGCGTCAAGGCCGCGGAGCGACAACACGAGAAGAACCGCCTCACCGCCCGCGAACGTATCGCCCTGCTGATCGACCCGCAGACGGCCTTCTTCGAGCTGGGCCTGTGGGCCGCCCACGGCATGTATCAGGAGTGGGGCGGCGCCCCGTCGGCGGGCGTCGTCACCGGCATCGGCATGGTGTCGGGTCGGCGCGTCATGATCATCGCCAACGACGCCACCGTCAAGGCCGGCGCCTTCTTCCCCATGACCTGCAAGAAGGTTCTTCGCGCCCAGCGCATCGCCCTCGAAAACCGGCTGCCGCTCGTTTACCTCGTCGATAGCGCCGGCGTCTTTCTGCCGCTGCAAGACGAGGTTTTTCCCGACGAGGACGACTTCGGCCGCATCTTTCGCAACAACGCCGTCATCTCGGCCGCCGGCGTGCCGCAGTTCGCGGCCATCCTCGGCAATTGTGTCGCGGGCGGCGGCTATCTGCCCGTGCTGTGCGACAAGCTGCTCATGACCGAAGGCAGCGGCCTGTACCTCGCCGGGCCGGCGCTGGTGAAAGCGGCCATCGGCCAAACCGTCAGCCACGAAGACCTCGGCGGCGCCGCCATGCACGCCGCCGTCTCCGGCACCATCGACTTCCGCGAACCCGACGAGCCGGCCTGCCTCGATCGCCTGCGCCGCCTCGTGGCCTTGCTGCCAGTGGACTCCCTCGCCCCCGCACAGGGGGAGAGGGGCAGGGGTGAGAGGGTCGATTTCGCGCTCGCGCCGGGCCGGCCGACGGCGGACCTGCTCGATCTCTATCCGGCGGCGGCGCGGCAGGAATACGACATTCGCGATCTCTTGCCGTGCCTGCTCGACGCCGGGCCTTTCGACGAGTACAAGGCGGAGTTCGGCCAGACGTTGGTGTGCGGCTACGGCCGGCTCGGCGGGCTGCCGATCGGCGTCGTCTGCAATCAGCGCAAGCGCTGCAAACCGGCGAGCGGGCCGATCCAGTTCGGCGGCGTCATCTACGTCGATAGCGCCGACAAGGCAGCACGGTTCATCATGGATTGCAACCAGACGCGCGTACCGCTGCTGTTCTTGCAGGACGTGAACGGCTTCATGGTCGGCCGCGATTCGGAGCAGGCCGGCATCATCC
>JBBQPD010000405.1:0-5936 GCA_038331535.1 Gemmatales bacterium
CGAGATCTACACCCCTCCACACCCACTTTCCCTACACGACGCTCTTCCGATCTCAGGGAGCGTTTCCCGCGCGGCTCGTACCGCTGGGCACGAGCCGCGACCGTCAGGGAGCGTTTCCCGCGCGGCTCGTACAGCTTGGCACGAGCCGCGACCGTCAGGGAGCGTTCCCCGCGCGGCTCGTACAGCTTGGCACGAGCCGCGACCGTCAGGGAGCGTTTCCCGTGCGGCTCGTACAGCTTGGCATGAAGAATGCTAATAACTCCTGCGATGACCCAAACGGAGAGGAACTCATGTCGCTCACCAGCATTCGCTTGAAAGAAGCCTGGAACTGGGGCGGATTGTCGGCCAAAGAGCTGGCCAAACGCACCTGGAAGGCGATCGATCAGCACGACACGCTCAACCAGGCCGCCGTCATCGCCTTCTATGCCATGCTTTCGCTGGTGCCGCTTCTGGGTTTCATTCTGGCCATTTCCCTGGGCGCCCGTTCGGGCGTCGCCGATCAAGTGGTCAGTCTTTCAAGAACGCTGCCCGGCGAAGCCGGTGCTCTGGTGCGCTCGCAGATCGAAAAGATGCAGACGGGTACGCCGGTCGGCGTCTTGTCGTTTTCGGCTATCGTTCTGCTATGGTCGGCCTCCAGCCTGTTTGTCGCCGTCATGGACACGACCAACGCCGCTTACGGCGTCCGCGACGAGCGGCCGTTCTGGAAGAAACGACTCATGGCCCTCCTGCTGACGCTCGTTGAGGCCGCGTTGCTCGTCGGCGCGACGATCTTGTTAGTGGCCTGGCCCTCCATCCTCGGTTACCTCGAACGAATAGGCCACATTCAGCCGGGCGGTGTCGGGGCGGTCGTCGCAACGGTGGGGCAGTGGCTCCTGGTCGTCCTCGCGTTGTTCGGCGCCTTCGCGGTTGCGTACTACTTCGGTCCACACGTCGAGCAGAAATGGGAGTGGGTGACGCCGGGCGGCGCGCTCGGCGTGCTGGTATTGATCCTGGCTACCTTGGGCTTCCGCGTGTACCTGTACTTCGGTTCCAGTTACAGCGAGACCTACGGGGCCCTTGCCGGAGTCGTGCTGATGTTGTTGTGGATGTACATCGCGGCACTGGCCTTACTGGTGGGGGCCGAAGTGAACTGCGTCATCGAGCATGCCTCACCGCACGGCAAGGATCCAGGCGAGAAGAAGGATCCGACGACGTGATGCTTGTCGTGCGAAACGAGCCGCGACCGTGGGAAGTGCTCCCAAAGTCGCGGCTCGTTTTTTCGCAGCCCCTTGCTCGCTCACGGCGGAGACGCGACTTCGCCCCCGTCGTAGGTGGACAGCGCGCGGTAGAGATTGAGGTCGATGGTCTGACTGATGAATCCGACGTGGCCGTCGGCGAAGGCAAACTGCAAACCATTGGCGTGCCGGCTGCGGAACGAGTAAACGTTGCCCCAGTCGGCGGGATTGTTGAAGCCGGGCTGTCCAGCCAACATCGCGCTATTGGGCGGGATTGAGCAGGTGCCCGTGGCGTGATTAAAGAAGGGCCAGTCGCAGTGCACGTTCATGGCCGGGATGTCTTCGCCGACCATGAAGGTGGAGTTGGTGCCATCTCTGATGCTGGTCAATTTAATACGGCCGTGGCCGCCAGTGCCGGGGGCGCCGTCCGATCGATAGAAGATGCCGTTGCCGGCATCGAGCCCATTGTTGTTACCGTTGACCGTGTTCGTGTAAGTACCCCATGCCCAGTTGCTCCCGCACACGCCTTTATAATTGGTCAGGCCGACGGTAGCAGGCGGTGAGCCATACGGGTAAGTCGTGCCAATGTTTGCCTCATCCGTGCGCGCTGGGTCATTGTAAGCGGTGTCGCTGGGGCAGAGATAGGTCTTGACCCGCGCCGCGGCATTGGTGCCGGCGCCGAAGATCGTACTGGAGGGGATGCCGCACGCCTTGTACAGGTTACCCTGCTCCATGTAAGGCAGGATGCGAGCCATCCAACTCCAGGAATTCGGACTGTTCGGATTGTAGTTGTAACCTGCCCCTGCACTGACGGGGAGGTATCCTTCTGAGTCGTGGTAGCTGTGGACGGCAATGCCGATCTGCTTGAGATTGTTCTGGCACTGCGACCGCGATGCCGCCTCGCGCACCTTCTGAACGGCAGGCAGCAGCAGACCGATGAGCACCGCGATGATCGCGATGACTACCAGCAATTCGATCAGCGTGAAAGCTGACCTGCGACTCCGGACCTTCATTTTTTGCCCTCCGAATGAGATGACGCGAACAAGAAAATGCTCCGGCCGTGGGTCGTTGAACCGCGGCCCGACTTGACGAATTACTGCGCTCCGCGTTATTGCTTGGCGACTGTCCCTTTGCCGACGTCAACGTCAAGTTTTTGAGTCGCATCGCTCGTGACTTCGTATTCGAGCTTGGAGTTCACCGCCTCGAATTGTTTGTTGAGTTTTTCGGACTTCGCCAGCTCGGCCGGAGTCGTGCCGCCGCTGGTCAGGTTGATCTGCACTTTGTATTTTCCGGGCGGAATGTTGTTCGCCACGAAGGTGCCTTCCGGAGTGATGGCACCGCCAAACGTGCTGGGCTTGCCATCGGCATCCGTCCCTTTGAAGGCGATCGAAAGCGACTCGCCGGCGCTGGGCTTGTAGGGCTGGCCGTCCTTGACGATTTTGCCTTCGAGATTCACTTTCTTGCCCGAACCGCCGCCGCAACCGGACAGCAGGAGCAGGGTGCAGGCCGTGAGCCAGATTCCAGGACGGCGGTTGGAAAATGAACGCATGATGTTCCGATCTCTGAAAGATGAAATCACGTCGGTAAAGGCAGACTCGAAGGAAGCCACCTCGCTGCGTGGGCCGAACGCGGTCATCCGGAGCAGCACGCCAGCGCGGCAGAGTGATTCGTTCCTATCGTTCGAATGAATCAGATAGGACGACCAATCCGGCGAGTCCCGGAGAGATAGCATCTCACCATCCGCAGCTAAAAGATAGTGATAAGGTAATCTTGTATGCGGGATGAAAAGCGAAAGCAAGAGAATAATGAGAGCTTTTTCAGAAGTCGGAAAGTCGCAGTCTACGTCTGCCGCTTGCGGCAGACGACGATACGATTCGCTCGCTCGGGTAGTTCCGCCGGAACCTTGTCGGTGATACGGTGTTGAACTACTAAAGACCGTCGAGCCGACCCCGACCTCCCGCCGGACCTTCGACACGACTCCAAGACTCAAAGCCTTTTCGATTGAGGAGATACAGAGATGAGGCTTCGCTCCAGGTTACTGCGGCTCTTCTCAGTGAGCGCTGTCGCCCTTCTGCTCGGCGGCCTGAGCTTCGCTGCACCGGGCGACAAGTCGAAGGCCAAAGGCAAGGGCGAAAAGCCTGCCGTCAAGTTGCCGCCTCCCTCCACCGCGCGCATGGACTCGACCGCGCTGGCCCACTACATCGATAAATGCGTCGCCGACCGACTGAAGGCTGAAGGAGTGTCCCCCTCGCCCCTGGCTTCGGACGCCGAGTTCCTCCGCCGCGTCTGCCTCGACGTCACCGGCCACATTCCGAGCGCGGAAAAAGCCGCCGCCTTCCTCGACGACAAGGATCCGAACAAGCGGGCCAAGCTCATCGACGAGCTGCTGGCCAGCGAGGATTACGGCAAGCACCTCGCCGACATCTGGCAAACGCTGGTGATTCCGAAGAACAGCGACAACCGCCGTCTCGACGCCGCGCCGATGGGCACGTGGCTGGAAGAGCAATTCAACAAGAACCAACCGTGGAACAAGATGGTCCACGACCTCATCACCGCCTCCGGCGCGCAGGACAAGAACGGCGCCGTCACGTTCTTCATCGCCAACGGCACCGTGGACAAGATGACCGACGAGGTGACGAAGGTCTTCCTCGGCGTCCAGTTGCAGTGCGCCCAGTGCCACAATCACCCGTTCACCGAGTGGAAACAGACGGAATACTGGGGCATGGCCGCCTTCTTCATGAAGGTGCAGGCGACCCGCCCGCAAGTGGCGGCGAAGCAGGGCACGTCGCCGACCGTTGAGGAGACCGATCGAGTCAAGCGCGGCAAGAATGGTCTGCCCGAGTCGGCCAAGCTGGTGCCGCCGAAGTTCCTGGCCGGCGCCGAGCCGAACGTCGGCAAATCCGGCCCGGTCCGTCCCGCCCTCGCCGACTGGCTGACGACCGCGCAGAACCCGTTCTTCAGCAAGGCGATGACCAACCGCATCTGGAGTCAGTACTTCGGCCGCGGTCTCGTCAACCCCGTCGATGACATGCACGAGGACAACCCGGCCTCCCACCCCGAACTGCTGCAAGAATTGGCCAACCAGTTCGCGAAGAACGATTTCGACCTGAAGTACTTGGTCCGCGCCATCTGCAACAGCGAAGCGTATCAACGCGGCAGCAAACCCAACGGCAACAACGGCGCGGCCGAACCGAACGTCTATGCCCGCATGGGCGTGAAAGTGCTGACGCCCGAGCAGTTGTTCGACTCTCTCGGCACGGTCCTGGGCCGGCAGGAAGGTAAGGCAGGCGACGCTCGCAAGGGGGCGATGATGGGCAAAGCCGGTCCGAACAACAACGCCCGCTCCGTGTTCGTCGCCTTCTTCGGCGTGGACGAGACGGCCAGCGCGACCGAATACCAGTCCGGCATTCCGCAGGCGTTGAACCTGATGAACTCGCCGCGCATCAACCAGGCGATCCAGGGCAATTCGCTCGTCCGCAGCAGCAAGCCGGCGGCTGAGGTGATTGAGAAGCTGTACCTCAGCACCCTCTCGCGCCGACCGACGGCGAACGAAGTCGAACTGATGACCGCCTACGTCAAGAAGGCCGAGAACCCGACCAAAGGGTACGGCGACGTTCTGTGGGCGCTGCTGAACTCCAGTGAGTTTACGTTGAATCACTAATCGATCCGCCGCTTGCGGCTTAGCGGCGACTAGCCCGCTAAGCCGTAAGCGGCGAATATAGGACCGAACACCATGGCGACTGACAAACTTCCGTGCGGCCTGGCGCGCCGCGACTTCCTGAAGATGACGGCCGCGGGCATCGGCGGCGCGTCGCTATCGGGATGGCTGAACGTTCTGGCGACGCACGCGGCCCAGACCGGGGCCAAGACCAAGTCGTGCATCCTGCTGTTCATGGACGGCGGGCCGTCGCACAAGGACACCTTCGACCTGAAGCCGGGCACCAAAGACGGCGGCGACTTCAAGCCGATCGCCACCAGCGTCCCCGGCATTCAAATCAGCGAACACTTCCCGCGTTTCGCCAAGCTCATGGACCACGCCGCCGTCATCCGCGGCATGTCCACCGGCGAAGGCGCCCACGGCCGGGCCAAGTACTTCATGCACACCGGCTACAAGGAGGGCGTCGGCGGCCTGGCTTATCCGAGCCTCGGCTCGATCGTCTCCTCGGAGCTGGGCCAGCCCGGCTTCGCGGCGCCGAACTTTGTCACCATCGGCAATCGCGGTTACGGCTCCGGCTTCCTCGGCGCCAAGCATCAGCCGATCATCATCGGCGACCCCGTCCGTGGCGTCGAGAACCTCAAGCCACTCGTCGCCGAACCGCAGTTCGAGGGCCGCGTCGATCTGCTCAAGGAGCTGGAGGCGTCCTTCTATCGCGAGTACAAGACGGAATCGGCCGGCGCCCACGACACCACCTACCAGCGCGCCGTCACGCTGATGAAATCGAAAGAGGCCAAGGCGTTCGACATCACGACCGAGTCGGAGAAGACGCGCAAAGATTACGGCGGCACCCGCTTCGGCGACGGCTGCCTGATGGCCCGCAAGCTGGTCGAGGTCGGCGTGCCGTTCGTCGAAGTCTCGCTCGGCGGCTGGGACACGCACCAGGACAACTTCGACCGCGTCAAGAGCCTGTCGGGCACCGTCGATCCGGCCATGTCGCAGCTGATTACCGATCTGAAAGAGCGCGGGCAGCTGGACAGCACTCTGGTGATCTGGATGGGCGAGTT
>JBBQPD010000406.1:0-5925 GCA_038331535.1 Gemmatales bacterium
GAGCCGCGCACGAAGTAAGCGGTTCCTAGGATCGCTTACTTCGTGCGCGGCTCTTTTGAGGTGAAGGATTGTCCGTGAGCTGGATACCGTTGTTGCAGCAACGGCAGCAGCGCCTCGCGGCCGAAGCGCTCTGAGAACGCCTTCGCCCCGCGGCCTGTCAGGTGATGACCGTCGGTGAAATCATCGTCCGCAATCCAGGTGCGCGTGTCGAAGAGCGGCGCCTGAAACTCGCGCTCCAGCTCGGTCAGGAAGGTCTGAAGCTGCTTCTCCGCGTCGGGCGAATACCAGCTCCGAAAAACGCTCCCCTCCGGCATCAGCACCAGGGCGAACGCCATTCCCTCGGCCCGGCACAGCGCGCACAGATCGCGCACCGCCTGCGCGGATGCTCCGCCCAGGTGATAGTCCTTCAAGAACTCTCCATGTTCTTCCCACGCCAACTTCTGTCCCTGTCGCTGTTCTTCGGGGCTGACCGCGAAGACGAGCGAGGCGTCGTCCCAGCCCCACGGCCCGATACGCTGCCGCCAGTAGCCCTGGATGTTTCGCAAAATCTGGCCGCGGTGGCCGTAACAAGGAACGAGCTGCGCGGTCCACCATTCCCGGCGGAGCTCGTCGAGAGGAAAGTTGTAGGTCTGCAACTGCGCCAGCTCACGCCGATCGTAGCGCTCGCCTTTCAGGGTCTCGCGCGGCTGAATCGTCGTTGCCAACTGGCTGGGACACAGATCGATCAGCACGAGGTCAGGATGGATTCCCGCCGCGCAGAGCCGTTTGAGGTTGACGAGATGCGTGAGCGGCCCGGCGCCGGCGACGCCGAAGTTGAACAGCACGATGGGGCGCCCCGTCTGCGCGCTCAGGCGTTCCTCGATCTCGCGCGCTCTCAGCCCATTCTGCGTATGGGAGCCGCCAAACATCACGACCGTCAGCGGGTGCTCCTCGGTAGTTGATCGCTGCCGCAGAGCGTGGGCGGCATGAACGTAAGCGGGGTCGCGCAACTTCGGCAGCCCGTAGCCAATGGCGACGGCCAGGACGAGCTGAAGGCCAACGAACCCGCCGAGGGTCCAGAGCACCTCGGAGCGGCAAACGCGGGCCAGGCGGTGGGGCGGCATAGCGGCTTCCTCTCGCGGCTAAACGACGAAGTTGTTCCTGGGGCGTCTAAAATTGGAAGTAAATGAACACCTTCTGCACCTCCGGGGCGAGCAGGAGAGCCAGCGTCAGCGCCGCGGCAAATCCGAGGCCGCGCACCGGAGACGGCAAACGCTCGACCAGCCGCTTCCAGCGCTCCCTGTGGCCCAGCGCGTGGCCGACCACGACGACGCCCATCAGCAGCCAGATCAGCCACATGCCGAAGCGCCGCGCCTCAAGCCCGGTGTGCGGCAACAGCATCCGCTGCAACATCGTCAGCCCGTCGTGGAGCGTCGCGCAGCGGAAAATGACCCAACCCAGAGAGACGGTCGTAATGGTCGCGGCGACGCGGAGGATCGTCCCCGGCAGCGAGTCGAGGACACGGCTCAATCCCGGCCGCGGCTTGCAGAATTCGCGGAAATAGCGATGCAGAATGAGCAAGCCGCCATGCAAGGCGCCGAAGACGATGAAGGACCAGTTGGCCCCGTGCCAGAGGCCGCACAGCGTCATGCTAATGAGTAGGTTGCGGTTGGTCTGCCAGTTGCCGCCCCGGCTGCCGCCCAGCGGGAAGAACAGGTAATCGCGAATCCAGCTCGACAGCGAAATGTGCCAGCGCCGCCAGAAGTCGGCGATATTGGCTGCCAGGTAGGGCAGGTCGAAGTTCTTCTTGAGCTTGTAACCGAGCAGGTGCGCGGTGCCGATGGCCATGTCCGAGTAGCCGGAGAAGTCGCAGTAGATTTGCAGCGCGTAGGCGAACGCGGCCAGCCACAGCGCTCCCGTCCCGTACTGACTCGGATTGTCGAACACCGGATCGGCGACGCCGGCCATGCGGTCGGCGATCCCCAGCTTCTTGATCACGCCCAGGATGAAGAAGCGCATACCCAGGTTCAGACGCATCCAGTCCCAGCGCTTGGGCCGGCTAATCTGCGGCAAAAAGTCGCGTGCGCGCACGATCGGCCCAGCGATCAGGTGCGGGAAGAACAGGATGAAGAGCATGAAGTGTCCGAGGTCGCGCTCCGCCGGAATGCGCCGGCGATAGACGTCCATCGTGTAGCTGATCGCCTCGAACGTGTAGAACGAGATGCCCAGCGGCAGCAGAATGTTCAGCACCGGCAGCGAGGACTCAGCCCCGGCCGCCTTGAGCGCTTCCTGAACCGAGTGCAAGAAGAAGTTGGCGTACTTGAAATAGGCGAGCAGGCCGAGATTACCGACGAGGCTGATGCCGAGCAGCAGTTTTCTCCGGCGCGGCGATTCGGAGCTTTCGAGTCCCCGGCCGATGAGATAGTCCATCACGGTCGAGATGCAGATGATGACGGCCAGCCATTCGCTCCAGGCGGCGTAAAAGACGAAGCTGGCCGCGAGCAGCAGCCAGACGCGGGCACGGTCCCACGGCATCGACCAATAGAGGGTGAAGACGACCAGGAAAAACAGCAGAAACTGCTGCGAACAGAAGAGCATGGCGTCCTACCTTGGCGCACCGAACCGCCGCGGCCGCACCATCCTGGTGGAAGCCACGCGGCGGACTATGAAGATACTCGATTGATGGGATTTGAATCAAGCGGGGTGTCTCCGACTGCCGCTTGCGGCTTAGCGGCGCTTGTCCGCTAAGCCGCAAGCGGCAAAAGAATCACTTCCGCGCTGGCAGTTCGACGCAGGCCATCTCCTTCTCGTTGTTGCGCAGGAACAGTTGCGTACCCGCCAACGCAGCCGTGTTCCACGTCTTGCCGTCGATCACCTTGAGGTGGCCCAGCTGCTTATAAGCCGTCGGCTCGGCGGCGACGAGAAAGACCTGGCCGTCGTCGCTCGTCACGAGGAGCTGATCGCCCGTCGCCAGCAATTGGCCCTGGCCGAAGCGGCCGCGCCCGCGCTCCTTCCAGAACACCGCCCCGGTCTCGGCATCGAGGCACATCAGATCGCCTACGCTCAGCCCGTAGATCGCCACGCCGACGAGGACGGGGTTGGAAAACTTCGCACCGAACTTCTTGTGCTTCCACACCACTTCCGTCGTCCATTTATCCGCCGCGTCCTTTTTCACGCGCACCATCGCGCAGCCGTTGGCGACTTCCGACGAAATAAAGACGCGGTCGTCGCCGTAGACGAGCGGCTGAATGTCGTTCATGTCGTACATCGTCGTCCATTCGTAGCGCCACAGTTCCTTACCGTTCACTGGATCGAGGCCGGCCACGCCCTCGCCATCGAAGAGGAGAATCTGACGCACGCCGCAGAGTGTCGCCAGGCGCGGCGAGCTGTAACCGGCCCGGTGGTCGCCGGCCGCCCAGGCGCGCTTGCCCGTCTTGCGGTCGTAGGCGCACACGGCCCGGCCGGCCGGTTTTGCCGGATCGACGCCCGGATTGACGACCACGAGATCGTCCATGAGCAACGGCGAGCACGACAGGCCCCAGCGGACATTTGCCGATTCGGCGTCTTCCAGGATGTTGACCTTCCATTGCTCCTTGCCGGTAACGCCGTCGAGGCAGACGAGAACACCGGTGGCGCCGACGGCAAACACTCTGCCCTGGTCGTCGATGGCCGGCGTGGCGCGCGGGCCGTCGCCCATCACGTCCTTCCAGCGGCCCAGCTGATCGTTGGTCCAGCGCTCGCGGCCGGTGTCGCGGTCGTAACAGACGACAGTCTCCTTCTCGACATTCTGACTGTCTTCGCGCTGCTCGACCGTGATGGCGACATTGCCGGCGACGGCGAAACCCGCGTAGCCGCCCTCGCACGGTTGCTTGTAGAGGACGCGCGGTGCCGCCTGGGACCAGTCCAGCGCCAGGGCGGGTCCATGCGCGATGCCATCGCCGTTTCTCCCGCGGTAGCTCGCGAAGTCGGACGGCTTGATCGTCAAGTCGATTGGCGGGAGGGTAAGCTTCTCTTGCTTGGCGCGGTAGGTGGTGCGAATCTCGCTGGTGGTCGGCTGCCATTTGAAGTCGAACACAGGCAGCAGATAGTAGGTGAGCACAAACTTCGTCTTCACCTCGCGGACCGAAAAACCGAAGCCGGCGCCGGCCAGCGCGACGAGGACGACGACTCCCAGCCGCGCGCGCCACGAGAAACCGGACAGGAGCAGCCACCACAGAACGAGGAGGAGGATCGCCCCAGGGATGCCGTACATCTGGGCCCACATGGCGATCTTCTGAATGTCTTCGGGTGCTTTCTCCAGCGTATCCAGGACGAACGGCGTTGCGAGAAAGCCGATCAGCGCGACGAGGACGAGCAGCGGAATCCAGAAGCGATGCCGGGCGGCAGGAACGACGGGGGCTGCGGAGTGAGTTGGAACACCGGTCTGTATCGCGGACATTTTGCGGTCCTCTCGGAATAGCAACTTCACAAAACCATTCTGGCTGAGAGCTAATAGCTATCAGCTCTCAGCCAGAAATCGAAACGCTTCGTGATAACAAACGAATCTTACCCAGTTCCCGCTCCCCGTAACAGATCAGACAGCGCCGCGACGAGGCGATCTACCTCCTCCTCGGTGTTGTAGAAGTGCGTCGATACCCGGATCATCAGTCGGTCGGGACGCTCGATGATCGGCGCTTCGATATGGTAACGGTCCCACAGGTCGCGCCGCAGAGATGCCGCATCGGTCCCGGCCGGCAGGTTGAACGCCGTCATCGCGCCGTGCATCTCCGGATGGGCGGGCGTGGCCAGGGTCAGCCCGGCGTGGCCGGTCAAACGCCGGCGAACGTAGCCTGTCAATTCGCCGATGCGCGTGCGGATGCGCTCGAAGCCGATCTCCTCCTGAAACGCGATGGCGTCGGCGATGGCGATCCATCCGCACGGGTCGCGCGTGCCCTCCGACTCGAAGTAGCGCACCCGTGGCGTCGAACCCCACTCATCGCGCTCGTCGAGCCGTCTACGGTCCTGGCGCCAACCCCAACTCACTTGCAAAGGTTGCACGCGCTCCGATGCTCCTGGCCCGAAGTAGAGGAAGCCGGTGCCGATCGGGGCCAGCAGCCATTTGTGACAGTTCGCTCCGTAGAAGTCGGCACCGATCGCGTCGAGGTCCAGTGGCACGAACGCCGGCGCATGGGCGCCGTCCACGACGGTGAGGATACCGCGCTCCCGCGCCGCCGCGACCAACTCCTTCGCGGGCAGCACCATTCCGGTCGGCGATAGGACGTGGCTGAAGAAAAGAAGGCGCGTGCGCTCCGTCATGGCACCGACGGCGGCCGCGACAATCTCTTCCGGAGCGGCCGCCATCGTCGGCAGCGGAAAGGTGCGAATCGACAATCCCTGGCGCTGGGCAGCCCGTTCCCAGCACCAGTGCATGGCGCCGTATTCGTGGTCGGTAAGCAGGATTTCGCCGGGCGCAGCCAGGGTGAGCGACGACGCGACGAGGTTGACGGCCTCCGTAACGTTCGCGGTGAAGACGAGCCGGCGCGGATCGGCGCGCAGCAGCGCGGCGAGGCGTTCACGGGCCGCCCACAACAGCGGCGGCGCGCCGCGCAGGAGAAAGTCCATCGGCTCCTCGGCCAGTCGTTTGCGCAGCTCCGTCACGCGCTCGAAGACGGGCCGCGACAACGGGCCGAAGGAGCCGGTGTTGAGGTTGGTGGACGCCGGATCGAGCAGCATCTGATCGCGGGCGGCGGTCCAGAAGGGTGAAGGCATCATGATGGTACCATATAGTCCCCGGCTTGCCGGGAATACGCCGATCACAGGCGCGTTCGCCATTCTCCCTTGACACATTCGCGCACCGCGGGCATACCCTCGCGGCGTTCTACGACGCGCTCGCATGGCGGTGTTCCGAGAGGGGATGATGATGAAGGCCCTGCCCGTGCCGGAAGTTGTCCGCTGCTTCTTCGACCA
>JBBQPD010000407.1:0-5923 GCA_038331535.1 Gemmatales bacterium
GGGGCCGTTAGGCCCCCGGTGTTGCACACACACCGGGGGCTTAACGGCCCCCGCTCGCCTGGTTGATTTTTCACTTCCCCATCTTGCGCCGTCTCCAACCATACACACTCGCCGCGGCGGTGCCGATGCCGAACAGCGCGAGGCTGGTCGGCTCGGGCAAACTCTGCACGCCCACGCCGCCATTGATGGCCAGATCGTCCAGCACGAACTGCGTGCCGCTGCCGTCGAACCCGACCGGTTTGCCGCCCGACGACGTGAATACCACCGTATCCACGCCCAGGAAATTGAGCGCCTCGAAGGTCGGCCCCGTCGAATCGACGGTAAACGTCTTATCGTAGGTGACCACGCCGTTGGTGTAGCCCGTGGCCTGGACATTCAGACCATCGTTCCAGGCGCCGGTGAAGTAGCCGCCGTTGAGATCGAACAGCGTAGTGCTGCTGATGACCGCCGGGGCGCCCCAGCCGTTGTAGGCGACGTTGGTCGGCGACGTGGCGCCGTTTAGGTATCCCGACGGCTGGTTCTGCGTCGAATCCAACACGTAGAAGTTGGACCAGCTGAGTCCGTGGTAGCCGTCGGAGATGGGAGTGCCGAGGCCGGCGTTGGGCATGTCGTTGAAGGTGATGATGTCCGCCCGCGCCGGCGCCCCCCCGAGGGTGAGAAGACAGCCGAGCGCGAGGCCGACGAGGACCAGTCGATTCATCGCGGAATCCTTTCCGGGGGTGTGGGAGGAGTCGCGCCTCAGCTCCCCGCAAAGCCGGGGATGGCGTCCTCCGCAGGCCAGCAACCGGTGGGGATGCTAACCGCCGAGGATTATTGGGTCAAGACGGCTTCGATTGGCGAAATGGGAGGTGTCGATCCATGCCGCGGTGTCTCAGTTGCCTCATTATCGGGCAGCCGATTCGTTTCATCGTTTCATCGAATTGCTCATCGGAACGGCTCAATTTCCACGGATTGCTGCGGAAAGCGGGCCAAGAAAAGCCTGTGTGGAATGAAACGAATGCCCCCGCGGGATCCTGCTGCCTAAAGATTAGGCAGGCGGTCGGCACCGAGTCATCCTCTCCCTTCGATCACCGCAACCCTCCTGAGACGCCTATCTTTGAAACCTTTACTTAACGCGGCCAAGCAACAATGGATTCGTAATCCCACAAAACCGGTCTGGCTGAGAGCTGAGAGCTGACAGCTATCAACTCTCAGCCAGAACTCGGTTGAACTTCAGAGGTAAGAATCAATACCGATACTTCCTTACACCAACGGGGTAATACACTCACGCGCGCATCTCGCCCTTATCCGCGACTGGGCGTAAACTCTCCATGCCCCCAGTGACGCTCGATTTTGGTAAGAACAAGGACCGCAGCATCGTCTCGACTTCGCTCTCCCCGTTCGCCGCTTCGGAGCCGCGCACTGCCGCCAATGGTGCGCTGGAGAGGGTTCCGCGCCGCCTGCATCACTTCTTCGAGCGTGCCTGCGATGTGGTTCCCACCAATCTCGCGCTGGTTTGCGGCAGGGATCATCTTACCTACGCCAACCTCGACATGCGCTCGAATCGGCTGGCTCGCCACTTGATTCATCACGGGATTCGGCCGGGCGACCGCGTCGGCCTGTTGCTCGAACGCTCCATCCATACCTACGTGTCGCTGCTCGCCGTCCTCAAGTGCGGCGCCGCCTTCTTGCCGCTCGATCCGTCTTTCCCGGCGGAGCGCATCGCCTTCATCGCGGAGGACTCGGAGCTTCGGCTGCTCCTGACCACGGACGACTACCGTCCTTCGCTCACCGCCGTGCAGTGCCCGGTGCTCGCCCTCGACGGCGCCGCGGCCGCCGTGGCGAGCGAGGCAGCCAGTCGGCCTGTCGTCACCGATGGGGGCGACGCGCTCTGCTACATCATCTACACCTCGGGCACCACAGGCCGACCCAAGGGCGTCGCGGTCAACCACTCCAGCATTTGTAATTTCATCGCCGTCTGCACGCCGATTTACGACGTCGTCGCCGACGACCGCGTCTACCAGGGCATGACCCTCGCCTTCGATTTTTCGGTCGAGGAGGTCTGGCCGACCTTTAGCGCGGGGGCCACCATCGTCGCGGGACCGACCGACCATCGCCGGCTCGGCGCCGGCCTGACCGAGTTCCTGATCGAGCAGGAAATCAGCGTTCTCGCCTGCGTCCCGACGTTGCTGGCCACGGTCGAGCGCGACGTGCCAACGCTGCGCACGCTCCTCGTTGGTGGCGAGGCCTGCCCGGCGGACCTCGTCAAGCGCTGGAGCCGGCCCGGCCGGCGCATGCTCAACACCTATGGGCCGACCGAGACCACCGTCACCGCCACCTGGACTGAATTGGTGCCGGGCAAACCGGTGACCATCGGCCGGCCGCTGCCCACCTACACGGCTTACATCCTCGACGACGCGCTGCGCGAAGTGCCGCCGGGCGAGGCGGGCGAAGTCTGCATCGGCGGGCCGGGCGTCGCCGTCGGTTATGTCAACCGGCCGGAGCTGACCGCCGAGAAGTTTGTCGTCGATCGCTTTTCGGGCCAGAAAGGCGCACGCCTCTACCGCACCGGCGATCTCGGCGTTTTCACGCCCGATGGCGAAATCGAGTACCTCGGCCGCATCGACACCCAGGTCAAGATTCGCGGCTACCGCATCGAGCTGGCGGAGATCGAGGCGGTGCTGCTCGAAGACGCCGCCATCGCCAACGCGATCGTCGCCCTGGTGTCCGGCGAGGGCGGCGTCGATGAGCTGGCGGCGTTCGTCGTCCCGCGCGGCGACGTGGATTTCGCCGAGCTGCGCGAGCGCTTGCGGATGACGCTGCGCCTCCGCCTGCCGGTGTACATGATCCCGTCCTACCTCGAACGGCTCGACGCCATCCCGATGCTGCCGAGCAACAAGGCGGACCGCTCGCGCCTGCCGCGTCCGTCGGGGCCGCGTCTTTCCGCGGGCGGCGCGGGCGACGAGGTGCCGCCGGATACGCCGCTGGAACGCCAGATCGCGGAGTCCTGGGCACGCGCGTTCGGTCACGAAATCAATTCCGTCGAGGCCGACTTCTTCCTCGACCTGGGCGGCCACTCCCTGTTCGCGGCGCAGACGGTGTCCGACCTTCGCCAGAATCCCACGCTACGCCACCTCGCCATTTCCGACCTGTACGCCCATCCGACCGTGCGCGGGCTGGCGCTCAACCTCGAACAGCACGTCACCCACGCTGCAACCCCCCACGCCGGCCCGCTGCGCCACGGCAACCTCCGCGTCTGGACCGCCGGCGCGGTGCAGATGGTGTTCCTCTACTTCTTCCTGATCCCCTGGCTGGCGCCATCGGCTCTGGTGATTCTGCTCCTGACCGAAGTCGAGCTGCCGCTGGCGCAGATGGTGGGCTATGTGGCGGCCCTGGTGGCGGCGGCGCCGCTGATCGCCCTGTTTTTGCCGCTGCTGCTGAAATGGCTGCTGCTGGGCCGCGTCCGGGCGGGTCGCTATCCGCTGTGGGGCTGGTTCTTCTGCCGCTGGTGGTTGGTGCGCAAACTATTGCAGACGGCGCCGATCGACCTGCTGGCCGGCTCGCCGCTGCTGGCGCCGTACCTGCGGCTGCTCGGCGCCAGGATCGGTCGCGGTTGCTACCTCGGCTCCGGCCGCATCGACGTGCCCGACCTCATCGAAATCGGCGACCGGGCCAGCATCGGCTACGACGTGGACCTCGATCCCAGTCACGTCGCCGACGGCTGGCTGCACCTCGGTCCGCTGCGCATCGGCGCCGGCGCCTACGTCGGCACCAACGCCGTGGTCTCGGGTGACGGCACCGTTGGCCGCGCGGCGCGGGTCGTCGAGCAGTCGCTCGTGGCGACTGGCCAGACGATCCCCGACGGCGAAACCTGGGCTGGTTCGCCGGCGCAGCGCGCCGCCGCCGATCCGCGTTTCGACGCCCTGGCCGCTCGCGAACCGCCGCCGCGTTGGCCGGCGCTGGTCCTGGTTGGCTTCGTGCTCGGCTTTCTGGTGCTGGAGTTACTGCCGTCGTTGCTGCTCGTTCCCGGACTGATCGTCGTCTGGGGCGTGTCGGGCGGCGACCTGTGGACGGGGCTGGCCCTGACCCCAGCGGCGGGATTGCTGCAGGTTCTGGCGACGTGTGCTGCCGTCGCGCTGGGCAAACGGCTGGCGTTGCCCGGAACTCGTCCCGGCATCTATCCGCTGCGGTCGTCGTTCGGCCTGCGCAAATGGTTCGCCGACCGGCTGATGATCCTGCACCTGATGACGGCGAATTCGCTCTACTCGACGCTGTACCTTCTCCCATTCCTGCGCCTCCTCGGCGCTCGCATCGGGCCGCGTGCGGAAGTATCCACGGTGTCGCATATCGACCCTGACTTGCTGACGCTGGGGCAGGAGTGCTTCGTCGCCGATCTGGCGGTGGTTGGAGCAGCGCGGTTCTACAACGGCTTCGTGATCATGGGCGAGACGGCCGTCGGGGCACGCGCCTTCGTCGGCAACGCGGCCCTGGTGCCGGGCGACACGCGCCTGGGGCACGACAGCCTCATCGGCGTCCTCTCGGTCACGCCGCCGCGGCCGGTGGAGCCGGGTTCGTCCTGGCTCGGGTCCCCAGCCATCTTCCTGCCGCGCCGACAGGCCAGCGCCCACTTCGATGAGTCGCGAACGTACCGGCCTCCTCCGCGCCTGGTGGCCTGCCGGCTGGCGATCGAGTTCTTCCGCGTCGTGTTGCCCTCGACGCTGAACTTCGTCGCCATGTTCCTCCTCGCATTGTCAATCATGAAGCTGGCGGACAACGTGTCGCTGCCGCTGCTGTTCGTATCGCTGCCGCTGATTTACTTTGCTTCGGGTGCGCTCGCGACCGTCGTCGTGGCGGCGCTGAAGTGGCTAGTGGTGGCGCGGTATCGGCCGCGCGTCGAGCCGCAGTGGTCGCACTTCGTGTGGCGAACGGAGCTGATTACGGGGCTGTACGAAAACGTGGCGGTGCCGTGGGTCTTCCACTGGCTCGCCGGGACGCCGCTGATGGCGCCGGCGCTGCGGTTGTTCGGCGCCCGCATCGGCCGGCGCGTGTTTATGGAGTCGCACTACCTGACCGAGTTCGACCTGGTCCGCGTCGGCGACGACGCCGCGGTGGGCGGACAGGCGTCGTTGCAAACGCACCTGTTCGAGGACCGGGTAATGAAGATGTCCACGGTCACCGTCGGCGCCGACTGCACCGTCGGTTCGCGCGCCGTGGTGCTGTACGACACGGAATTGGGCCGGGGCGCCGAGCTGGATTCGCTATCGCTGGTGATGAAGGGTGAATCGCTGCCGGAGGGAAGTCGCTGGCGCGGCATCCCGGCTCGGCTGATCGAGTGAGACCTGCCCTCGTACTTACCCGCGCTGATCCGAGCCGTCCCGGTGCATGGCCCGGCGCACCGTCTGCGTCGCGTGCAGCACGAAAGCCAGGTCGCGGAGTAGACCATTCGTCGTAGCCTGCCGTCCGGCCGCGCCTGGGTAAGAGGCGACGGCCGGAGAAGCCTGGCGATTCTCCAGCAGTACGGTTCCGCATACGTCCATGAGCGGCCTCCTTCTCTGCGTCTGGTTTTGGTTAGCATCTTCTCGTTAGCAGGTGCTGTGCCGCTGACCGAAAAATCGTCACGGATATGCCGGAAGCGATGATTCCGCCAGGAGTTAAAGGATGAAGTCGCTCGAAGGGTATTGACAGCGACAAAGACGAGTTTGCAAGACTTACCGGCGCGATCGTGCAACTCCTACAACTTTCGATCGTGTCGTATTCCCGATTGCGCCGCATTTCCGCTTACTTCGTGCGCGGCTCCTCAGGCCCGCTTACTTCGTGCGCGGCTCCTCAGGCCCGCTTACTTCGTGCGCGGCTCCTCAGGCCCGCTTACTTCGTGCGCGGCTCCTCAGGCCCGCTTACTGCGTGCGCGGCTCCTCAGGCCCGCTTACTTCGTGCGCGGCTCCTC
>JBBQPD010000408.1:0-5921 GCA_038331535.1 Gemmatales bacterium
GCGCCCCCGCGACGCCCTGGCCTGCCGCGGATTCCTTGATCAGCGTGTCGAGATAGCCGGTGCTGATTTTCTCGAACGTCGCCGTGTCATCGGTCTGCTTCGTCATGCCGTAATCGGGATCGGGCAACAGCACGACGTGGCTGATGCGATTGAGCACCGGCCCGCGCGTCGTCGGCAGCGGCTTTTCGAGGTCGTCCGCTTTGAAGTCGGGCATGCCCATTCGGACGATGTTTTCGGCGAACACGTCGTTCAGGAAGCGCCGCTTCTGATTGTGGAAGGTGAAGCCGCGCACCTCGATGATCCAGCCGCTCTCCTTCTTCTCCTTCGACGCGGCCGGGGACTTGCTGGCGAGCTTGATCGGATGGATGTCGTTCTCGTTCTGCACGACGTTCTTGCGCAGGTACGTCCAGAAGCCGTCGAGGTCGTCGCAGTAGCGCGAGTCCACGGATTCGATGTTGACCTGGATCAAGTCGCTGATGAACGGGGGCAAATCGTTCACCGGCAGCTCGGTCTTGGTATCGCCGCCGGTCGCCCCTGGACCCATCGGCCCTTTCGGCCCCTTGGGCGGTTTCGGGTCCAACGGCGGCTTGCCCGGGTCGCCGATGCGGGCCACGCCTTGCCGGGACTTGAACAGATCGTTCGCCTGTTTGCCGCTGAGCGCGGTCTTGGTCTCCTGTTTCTCGTCCCAGAACAATTTCAGCTTGTCGGGGTCGAGGCGTTGCAGGTTGGAGGCGTCCGGCTGCGGCACGCAGTCGCCGACGAACTTATCGAACTGGAGCCAGTTGAGGTGTTCGTCCTGGCCGGCGATCACGCTCTTGACGTTGCCTTCTTCTTTCTTGGCCTCTTCTTTGGCCTTGCTGAAGGTGGACTCCGCCGCGGCGGCCTTCGAGACGACGGCCGAGCTGCCCTTGACGGCCTTGTCCACCAGCGGGTCGTTGTAGGCCTTGTAGTCGAAGCCGTAACCCAGCACGTAGCCGCCCAGGCCCAGCAGCAACACCGCGGCGGCGGCAGCGGCCCACGGCTTCTTGGCCTTCACCATGCGCTCGGTGCGAATCTCGCCCGGCAGCAGGTTCGTCGTCAGCCGGGCGCGCTGCAACCCTTGCAGCGCCAGGCCGTACGCTACCGCGTAGCTCATCACGTTCTCGGTGTACGACTGCTCGTGGACGACCTTGTCGCCGGTCATGTGCTCCAGCTTCTGGAGCTTCTTGACGGTGACTTGCAGCTTCTCTTCGAGGTAGCGCTGCAAACCGGGCAGGCGGAAGGCGTTGCCCAGGCCGATGATGTACGAAAGCTCGGCGTCGCGGTGCGTGTTGGTGAAGTAGCCGATGGAACGCTGCACCTCGCCGACGAAATCGTTGAGGACCGGCTTGAGCGATGCCAGGATTTTCTTGAGGTCAGGCGACTTGGTGGCGTTGCGCTTGACGTGCTCGGCCTTGGCGAACGTCAGCTTCAAGTCCTTGGTCAGGGCGCGGGTGAAGTGGTTGCCGCCGATGGGCAGCGGCCGTTGCCAGATGATGCGCTCGCCGTCTGTGACGACCAGGTTGCTGCCGTCGGCGCCGATGTCGAGGGCGACGATGCATTTCTTCTCGGCACTGGGGGCCGCCTCGGCGTTGTCGCCCTTGTTGAGCAGGTCGAAGGCGACGTAATTGCACAGGGCCAGCGGCGCCATCTGCACGAAATGCACATCGACGCCGAGGTCGATGAAATGTTGCAGCGACCGGTTGATGAGGTCGCGCTTCATCGCGAACAGGCCGATCTCGGTGTCCATGGCGAAGCCATCGGTGACGGCGCCGGAACCGATCTTCTGGTAATCCCAGACGACCTCGTCGAGGTTAAACGGAATCTGCTGCTTGGCCTCGAACTTGACGATATCGGAGATTTTCTTCTCCTCGACCGGCGGCAGCTTGACGAAGCGCGCCAGGCCGCTCTGGCCGGGAACGCTGATGCAGACCACGTCGCCGCGCAGGTTGTTGCGCGACAAAAACTTCTCCAGCGCCTCGCGTGTCAGCTGATCGGGGTCGGCGTCCGGCTGGCTGAGAATCTTGGCGTGTTCGATGTAATCGAAGGCGGTGGCGACGATCTTGCCGTCCTCGTCGATGAGGCGAATGGCCTTGAGGGCGCACTGGCCGAGGTCGATGCCCCAGACGCCGGCCTTGGCGATCTTGAGGACCGGCTTGCCTCCCTTCGGCTTCGCGGTGATGCCGTCGCCGTCGGCCGCCTTCTTCGCCTTGGGCTTCTTCTCGGTGGTGACGCCGTCGGCTGGAGCCGGCTTTTTCGCCGCCGTCGGCTTCTTGTCCGGATCAGCCGTAACGCCGTCAGCAGGAGCGGCTGGCTTCTTGTGCGCCGTCACGCCTTCCGCCGCGGGCTTTTTCGCCGGCGCGGGTTTCTTGTCCGGATCGGCCGCGGCCCTGGGCTTCTTGGCGGGTTCGGAGTGGGGAGTCGCTTCGTCGTGCGGTTTGTCGCTCATTATCAACATCTCCACCGGCCGCCGGAGAAACCGGCGCGGGACGTAGCTCGCCTATTCAGATGGGAGGACGACTGCTCGTTTACGGTAACATGGCACCGGCCATACTGTCAACGGGCCAGTTTAGCTTCCCCTTATAGAAGACTCAACCCGCCGGCCGGGCATCCGTTGGCGCGGTTATGCCACCGCGCGAAACGCGAAGCAATCCGTTGAATCGCCATTCGCGCGGGAATTTGTTTGCGATTGTCTCAAGATAAGGTACGATGACAGCGTTCTCACGACTCTCCCTCTCCATGACCGAACCGTTAGCCAGTCGTTGACAAGACCCTCGTGGAGCATGCCGCATGCGCTTGTTGCTCTTTATCGTCGCTGTCGCCTGTGCCGGAAATGCCGGCGCGGCGGACCCGCTGAACCCCGGACTCGCCTCGGGACAGCGGCCTGGCCCCTATTCCGCGCTCGTCGCCGTCGGCAGCCAGCGCGGTCAGATGCACTGCTTTGTTTGTGAGACCGCCGACCGTCCCGCGGTGATCGTCTTCGCCCGCCATCTCTCCGACCCGCTCGGCAAGCTCGTCCAGGGACTCGACCAGGCCTTGCTCGAACGCAAGAGTACCGAGCTGCGCTCGTGGGTGACCTTTCTCCACGAAGATCAGACCGCGTTCGATCCCGAAGTGGTTCGCTGGGGCAAGCAGCAGGCCGTCCGTGCCGTGGCCCTTGGCGTCTTCGAGAACGTCACCGGTCCGCCCTCGTACCGGCTGAACCGCGAATCCGAGGTGACCGTCGTACTCTCGGTAAAGCAGAAAGTCGTGCGTTCCTTCGCCTTCCGCGCGGGCGAATTGGATGAAGCCGGGATCGCGAAGGTTCTCAAGGCGATCGGCGAGATCGCGCCGGCAGAGATGAAGTAATGGTGCCGCTTGCGGCTTAGCGGCGCAAGACCGCTAAGCTGCAAGCGGCATACGGCGCTGGGGGAATTGACGATCCCCCGGCGATCTGCGATAGTACAGTTACCTGTCTAGGTTGATACACCGCTCACAACGGGGAACGCCACATGGCAGCTGCCGAGCCGAAGGCGGTTGACCTCTCGGTGGACGAACACGACCGGGTCGAACGGCTCCTCGCCGATTTCGACCGCGACTGGGCCGATGGGCAATTCGCCCTCTTCTCCGCCCAGCTGCCCCCCGCCGGGCACCCCCTGCGCGCCTCCGCCCTCCTCGGCCTGCTGCGCATCGAGATCGAACGCCAGTGGCAGCGCGGCGCCGAGGCCAAACTCGAAACCTATCTGGAGCGCTATCCAGAACTCGGCACGCGGGACAGCGTCCCGGTGAGCCTGATTCTTCAGGAATACCGCGCCCGCCTTCGTTTTGGTTCTACCCCCACCCTCGAAGAGTTCACCCAGCGTTTTCCGCGTCAGGCCGACGACCTGCGCGAACTCCAGGGGGACAACAACGAAAGCGACTCGCGGAGCGAGTCGCCCACCCTGGCTCCGCTGCCCGCGCCGCTCGCGCCGCCGCGGATACTCTCGCCGCGGAGCATCTCGCCGCGCGTCACTTCGCCGGCCTTTCTCTCGCCGGGTCCGACGAATACTTCGTCGGTAGGCGAATCGAAGGGAGACGACGGCCCTAATTTGCCGGAGCAGTTCGACCGCTACCGCATCATCAAGAAACTCGGCCAGGGCGGCATGGGGGCGGTCTACCTCGCCCACGATACCAAGCTGGACCGGCGCGTCGCTCTCAAGGTGCCGAAGTTCAGCCCCGGCAGCGACCCGGACAACCTCGAACGCTTTTACCGCGAGGCCCGCGCCACCGCGACCATCCAACACCCCAACCTTTGTCCGCTGCACGACGTCGGCGAATTCAACGGCATGCCGTACCTGACGATGGCGTACATCGAGGGTTGGCCGCTGTCGCACTTCGTCCGGCCCGACAAACGCCTGCCGCAGGCGGGCACTGCCGCCCTGGTTCGCACCGTCGCGCTCGCCGTCGCCGAGGCCCACAAGCTCGGCATCGTTCACCGCGACCTCAAGCCGGGCAACATCCTCGTCGATAAACGCGGGCAGCCGATCGTCATGGACTTCGGCCTGGCCCGCTGGGTCAACGCCGACAAGGACGACGTGCGCCTGACCAAGTGCGGCTCGATCCTCGGCGCCCCGGTCTACATGTCGCCGGAGCAGGTCTACGGTGACGTGGAGAACATGGGGCCGTCCTGCGACGTGTACGCCCTCGGCGTCATTCTCTACGAGCTGCTGACCGGCCGGCTGCCGTTCGAGGGCGGGACGACGGCGGTGCTGGCCAAAACGCTGATGACGGCGCCCACGCCGCCCTCGAAACACCGGCCGGACCTCGACCCGCGCCTGGAAGCGATCTGCCTGAAGGCGCTGGCCAAGCAAATCCACGAGCGCTACGCCACGATGACGGAGATGGCCGCCGCCCTCGCCGACTACCTGAAAGCCGAAAAGCAGGAGCGCGAGGGCGGCAGCTCGGTAAGCGGCCTGTCCGAATCGGGTCAGAAACGGCAGTCGCAGCCGCATGCCGGCACGGGCAAAAGGCCGCCCTCCGGACCGCCGCGCGCGGCCGTCGTCACGCCCATGCCGGGCCAACCCGGCGGCTTTCCTGCCTTCCCGGCGGACCCGCCCAGCGGCCCGCACCGCGGCGAGGCCGAGCGCCCGACGCCGTCTCCTTCCGGCCGCGAAACACTCGCGCAGGGGCCGCGCTCGGACGTGTGGAAGACCAGCCCGAAAGCCGTCATTCCCACGTCCGCGGACGATAAGAGCGCGCTGGCCGATCCTTCCATGTCGTTCGTGCGCCGCGTCTCGCCCAGGCCGCTGCCGCAGATAAAACACATCCGCCAATCGCAGTCCAAGAAGTGGTGGCGGATCGGCGTCGTCGTCGCGCTCACCCTGGCGATCGGCGGCGTGCTGACATGGCTGCTCTGGCCGGTGCCCTCCGTCGGCACGGTCCAGGTCACGATCAAACCCGCCGGGGCGCATCCGCACGTCGAGCTTGACTCCGTCGGCTTCGATCTGGCCCTTTTCGACAAGCCCTGTGAGATGAAGCCGGGGCTGCACAAACTCGTCGTCACCGCTGAGGGTTTCGAGCCGTACAGCTACGACTTTTCCGTCACCAAGGACAATAACTCGTTCATCAACGTCGAGCTGAAGCCGATACCGGGCATGCAACCCAAGCCGCCTGGGCCTGTCGTCCCGCCGCCCGCCGACAAGGTCGGTGCGCAGCAGTTCCGGGCGTTCAACGGCCATGCGGACATCATCGAAGCGGTTGCCTTCACGCCGGACGGCAAGCGGGCCTTGTCGGCAAGTTGGGACAAAACGGTGCGCGTCTGGGACGTGGCCAAGGGGCAGCAGCTGGCGTCTTTCCTCGACCATCAGAACAAGGTCCACTCCGTCGCCGTTTCGCGCGACGGCAAGCGAGCCTTGTCCGCCGGCTGGGACAACCAGGTTCGGTCG
>JBBQPD010000409.1:0-5912 GCA_038331535.1 Gemmatales bacterium
GCCACCACGCGCAGCTGTTCGATGGCGTCGATCACCGTCACGACGCCTTTGTGAGCGAAAAGAATGGCGGCCAGCATCTGGTCTTCGGCCATCTCGCGTGCGAAGCCCTCGATCATGGTGACCGCGGTGCGCGTGCCGGAGATGATAAGGTCCAGGTCGCTCTCTTCGAGCTGGGCGTGCGTCGGCATCATGACCAATTCGCCGCCGATGCGGCCGACGCGCACGGCGCCGGTCGTCTTGAGGAACGGAATCGGCGACACGACCAGGGCGGCGCTGGAGCCGATCATCGACAGGATGTCGGGATCGTTCTCCCGGTCGGCCGCCAGGGTGCCGGCCATGATCTGGACTTCGTTGAAGTAGTTGCTGGGAAAGAGCGGGCGGATAGGGCGGTCGATGAGACGCGAGGTCAGGATTTCTTTGGTAGTGGGGCGGCCCTCTCTCTTGATGAACCCGCCGGGAAACTTGCCGGCGGCGTACGTCTTCTCGCGGTAATCGACGACGAGGGGAAAGAAATCCCGCCCGTGATCGGAACCGCCGGCGACGGCGGTAACCAGCGTCATGGTGTCGCCGTAGCGGACGACGACCGCACCATGCGCCTGTTTGGCGATCTTACCGGTTTCGAGAATGAGGGATTGAGCGCCGAGGGGACATTCTACGCGACTTGCCTGCACGGACCATTCCTCCTGTGGCAAGCGAATAGCCTGCCGCGAAATCGAGGAGTCGCCGTGCGGATGGTGGACGAGGAGGGTCGGAGATCCTGGCTATATTGCCGCTTGCGGCTTAGCGGCGCCCGGCCGCTAAGCCGCAAGCGGCAGTACATCTACTTCCGCAACCCCAAGGTACCAATGATTTTGAGGTAGCGGGCGCGATCCTCGTTGCGAAGGTAGGTCAACAAGCATGCGCGTGTGCTAACCATCTTCAGCAGGCCGCGCCGGCTGGCGTGATCCTTCTTGTGCTCCCGCATGTGCTCGTGCAGCTCGTTGATACGAGCCGTCAGCAGCGCGATTTGCACTTCCGGCGAGCCGGTGTCAGTCGGCTCGCGCCGAAACTGGTCAATGATCTGTGTCTTGCGGTCCTTGGTGATCGCCATCTCCGGTCCTCGTCACCTCCGCTCGGTCCTACTCCGGCCAGATCAAACGTAAACAATCACGTCTGTACTCAGAGCATGGTAGCGAGCGCGGAATCGTTTGCAAGGGGGCAACAAAAGAAAAACCCGATCCCGTTTACGTTTCGCGCGGACTCCGCGTGAAACGTAAACGGTCACTCGCCCTCTTCGTCAAGCAGGTGGCCCAGTTTATCTTTCTTGGTCTGCAAGTAGCGCTTGTTGTTCTGGTTCGACTGAATCTGGATCGGCACCCGCTCGGCGATCCGCAAGCCGTAGCCGTCGAGACCAACGACCTTCTTCGGGTTGTTGGTCAGCAGGCGAATCTGGCGGAGACCGAGGTCGAGCAAGATTTGCGCGCCGATGCCGTAATGGCGCAGGTCCGGCCCGAAGCCGAGCCGCTGGTTCGCCTCGACGGTGTCCAGCCCCTCCTCCTGTTGCAGCTTGTAAGCCCGTAGTTTTGACAGGAGGCCAATGCCGCGTCCCTCCTGGCGCATGTAGAGAACGACGCCCTTGCCCGCCTCGGCCACCTGGCACATCGCCTGGTGAAGTTGTGAGCCGCAGTCGCACATTTTGCTGGCAAAGATGTCGCCGGTCAGACACTCGCTGTGGATACGCACCAGCACCGGGTCGGTCTGTACGGGCACGCTCCCCGCCGTCTCGACGCCGACGCCGCCCATGCACAGGGCCAGGTGGGGGGCCGGATCGACGACCGAGGTATAGGCGAACAGGTCGAAGGTGCCGAAGGGCGTCGGCAGTTTCAGGCCGATCTCGCGACGAATCAACCGTTCGCGCTGCCGGCGGTACTTGATAAGCTCCTCGATGGTGCAGAGCTTGAGGCTGTGCTGTTTGCAGAACGCGCGCAAATCGGGAAGTCGCGCCATGGTGCCGTCTGGATTGAGCACTTCGCAGATGACGGCGGCTTCCTTCAGGCCGGCGAGGCGGGCGAGATCGACGCTGCCCTCGGTGTGGCCGGCGCGGACGAGAACTCCGCCTTCGCGGGCGCGCAAGCCGTCCATGTGCCCGTGGTTGCGGACGAGGTCCGAGGGCGTCGAGCGTTCATCAACGACGACCTGAACGGTGCGAGCGCGGTCGAAAGCGGAAATGCCGGTGGTGATCCCAGTGCGGGCGTCGAACTTCTGGGTGAGCGGCGTCGCCTTGGAATCGAGCAGGGCGCCGCCCATCGGCTCCAGGTGCAACCGGTCGCACAGGGCCGGCGCCATGGCGAGGCAGACCATGCCACAGGCGTTGCGCATCATGAAGTTGATGGCCTCCGGCGTCGCCTTTTCCGCGGCGATGACAAGGTCGCCTTCGTTCTCGCGGTATTCGTCATCGACGAGGACGATCATCCGCCCCTGGCGCAATTCCTCCAGGGCTTCCTCGACGGTGCAGAATCCTTCAGCGTTGTTCGGCATGAGCGGCTCCTTGAAATGCTTGCGGATAGGAGCATTGTAGCAGATCAATGTTAGTCGCGACCCGGCAGGGGAACGGCTATTGATCTTCCGGTTGACTGCATCATGCGGCTGAAGACAATCTGAAAATCAAAAGCTGATAGCTGTCAGCTAACAGCTTTCAGCTATTTCTCGTACCCAATTTCTGCTGTCGCGTGGTCTGTCTGCCCACCACTGCAATAGTGCCTCATACTCCTCCGGCGTATCCAGATCGCACAATACATCTACTCCAGGGATAGCTATCTCCTGCGTTTCGCTCGATCGCGTGCGCAGATAGGCGTTGAGTCCTTCCCCAGGCGGATGAGCCTGTATGCCAGAGACGTGTTGCCAGCCGATTAGTGTCGGATGGCCGCGCCTTCCGCCATTCGTTGGGACGAAGATCGACTTCTGCGGATGCTCGATCCGCGCCTGGAACAGCAGCCGAATCACCGCCGCGTCGAGCGTTGGATGGTCGGCGGGTACCAGAAGGAAAGCGTCGTCTGGCACCGGCCGACGATGTTCTTCCAGCCAGCGCAGGCCGTGAGTGAGCGTCGCGCGCATGTCGCACGTCTCTTCGGAGAGCAGGCAGACCTGCGCGCCGGCGCACATCGCGAGCGGGACGAGGTGTGGAACGTGCGGACCGACGATCACCAGTGCTTCCTCAATCCCTCCATCGCGGAGGGCGTTGAGAACGCATTGCAGAACGGTGCTATCGCCGAGCGGCAGCGAGAGCTTCGGCCGCCCCATGCGCAAGCTCTTTCCAGCGGCGGGAATCAAGCCGTAAATCATGAGCGCACCGTTTCGGGAACGACGTGCCTGCGCGGCGCTAGTTCCGTGCTGCCGCGGTTGCGGCTTGCGATCAGCTCGGCGACGATGCTGATCGCGATCTCCGGAACCGTCTGGGAACCGATGTCGTAACCGAGCGGCGCATGGACGCGGGCCAGCGTCTCAGGTGGAATGCCCTTGGCGATCAGGTCTTCAAAGATGAGCTTGATCTTCCGCCTGCTGCCGATCATGCCGACGTAGCCGGCCCCAGTCGGTGCGAGGTGGTACAACGCCTCCTCGTCGTGGTTATGGCCTCGGGTCACGACGATGGCGAAGGTGGACGAGTCCAGATCCGGGGCAAGCTCTTTCAGTTGCGCGCCCACGTCTCCGACGATCCGTTTGCGGGCCGTCGGGAAGCGGTCCGCGCTGAGGTAGCGCTCGCGGTCGTCGAGTACCCATACGTCGAAATCGACGTCCGCCGCCAGCCGGGCGACACCCTGGCCGACGTGGCCGCCGCCGACAATGAGCAGCGTCACGCGCGGCAGATGCGGCAAGAACGATAGTCCCCGTTGCGCGATCGGTCGGGGTCGGTTTCGCAACGGCCTCAGCTGCTCGGCCAGGTCCGCGGGGATGGTCGCCGCGCCCTGTTGGCCGATCAAATTGCAACCGGCGTCGAAAAGATAGCGCGTTCCCCCCGGCAACCCATAGGGGTTCTCGGCAAGGGCGACGACTTCCGTGCATCCTTGCCCCGATTCGACGACCTGCTGATAGCGGCGGTAATACGAATTCGGCTCTTCTCTCGGCACGGAGAGGAGAAGCGGATCGGCGAGAATCGTCATGCGGCCGCCGCAGATCAGGCCGTCGTCCCAACCATAATTGTCGTCGAGGCTGAAGGTAAGCAGTTCGGCCCGGCCAACTCCCTCGTGCAAGACGCGGAGTGCGCGCTGCTTGACGTCGGCCTCGATGCAACCGCCGCCCAGCGTGCCGCGCTGGCTGCCGTCGGGAAAAACGAGCATGGCGGCGCCGGCCTTCTGGGGCGTCGAACCGCGTGTCTCGACGACGGCGCAATAAACGCACGCGCGCTGTTGCTCCAGCACTGCGGTCAATTCGGCGAGCAGTTCGCGCATGGTCGGCCCCAATGGTATTCATGGGAACACGGAGCTTGTTTACGGTTCGCTGGCGAATCGGAAATGTCTCACGCCCCCTCCGCCGCGCCGTCGTTCTCCAAACACCACGGCCAACCGGCCATTTCGCGCAGCAGCACGCGCTGCGTCAGATCGAACTGGAGCGGCGTCACCGTGATGTAGCCATCGGTCAGGGCCGTCACGTCGCTGTCCGGATGAGGATCGGGACAGGTGAAATCAGGGCTGGACCAGAAGTAGACGCGGCCGCGAGGATCAACCCGGCGATCGTAGGAACCTTCGACGAAGGGGACAACGTTTTGCGGCACGGTGCGGATGCCGCGTACCGGGCCTTTATCGAGGTCGGGAATATTGACGTTAAACAGAGTCCCCGGCGCGGGCCTGCGGGCGACGATCTGTTCGATGACCTGTCGCGCGAAAGCAGCAGCACGGACGAAGTCGAGCGGCCGGGCGCGCGTGTAATCCAGCGAACAGGCGATGCTCGTACATTTGAAGAACGCCCCCTCGATGGCAGCCGCGACCGTGCCGGAATAGAGGACGTTGATGCCGGCGTTCGACCCGGCATTCAGGCCGCTGACGATCAGGTCGGGCGGCTCGGCCAACAGCTCGCGCAGGGCCAGCTTTACGCAATCGGCCGGCCGGCCCTCGACCGCCCAGCCGAGCCGGCCCTTGTGTTCGTCCAGCACCTCCTGCACGATGAGCGGCGCCGTGAGGGTGACCGAATGGCCGACGGCACTCTGCTCCGTCGCCGGGGCCACGACCGCCACCTCGCCAAGCTTCATCAACTCCGGCCGCAGCGCCCGCAATCCAGGGGCATAGATGCCGTCGTCGTTCGTGAGCAGGATGCGCATGCGGTTCACCACAAAGACACAAAGGACACAAAGAGAAGTCAGTGAAAGGCCGCATCATCACATATCCTTTTCCTCCGCTTTGTGTCCTTTGTGTCTTTGTGGTGAATCTTCGAGACGCTTACGCCTGAGCAGGTGATGATAGTGCTGGGCGAAACGGTGGGCCTCGTCGCGGACGTATTGCAGCAGCCGCAGTGCCGCCGAGTGGCGGCTCAGACGCAACGGTTCTTCCGCCCCTGGACGATAAATCAATTCCTCGCGCTTGGCGAGCGAGATAAGACACGGCGGTTCGACGCGGAGAAGTTGCAGCACCTCGCGTGCCGCGTTCAGCTGGCCCAGGCCGCCGTCGATCAGCAGCACGTCGGGGTAGTTTTCTTCTTTACCGGGAAGACGACGGAAGCGGCGCGCGATCACCTCGCGGATGGAGGCGAAGTCGTCCACGCCCTTTACCGAATTGATGCGATAGCGGCGGTATCCCGGCTTGAACGGCAGCCCGTCGATGAAGTGAACCAGCGACGCGACGGTGTCCTGGCCGCCGAGGTGGGCGATGTCCACACCCTCGATGGTGCGCGGCACCCGTACCAGTCCGAACACCTTGCGCAAGCCGTGCAATCCCTTCTTGGGG
>JBBQPD010000410.1:0-5887 GCA_038331535.1 Gemmatales bacterium
AATTCAACTCGCGCCGTTGAGGCGCATATCGACGCTGGCGGCGTGGGCAGTCAGTCCTTCTCGGCGAGCCAACACGCGCACATCATCGGCCAGGCATTCCAGACCTGCGCGGGTGAACGACAACACGCTGGAGCGGCGCAGGAAGTCATTCGCGCACAGACCGCTCGTGAACCGCGCCGTGCCGCCGGTCGGCAGAACGTGGGACGGCCCGGCGGCGTAATCGCCCAGCGCCACCGGCGAATACGGTCCGAGAAAGATCGCACCGGCGTTGACGACCTTCTCAGCCAGTTCCTCGGCGTCGTCAGCCACAATCTCCAGGTGCTCCGGCGCGAGCAGGTTCGTACAGGCGACGGCCTCCGCGGCGTTTCGTGTCAGGACGAAGGCGCCGAACTGCTCCAAACTTTCGCGGGCCAGGGCGCCCCTCTCCAGACGCGCAAGCTGTTCGCCGAGTTCGGCGGCCACGGCGTCGAGTAGCGGCGCGTGCCAGGTGACGAGGACGCTGGCGCCAGGCGAATGTTCCGCCTGGGCGATCAGGTCGGCGGCGATAAAGGCGGGATTCGCCGTCTTGTCGGCCAGGACGACGACCTCGCTCGGGCCGGCGATGCAGTCGATGGCGACCTGGCCGAAAACATGCCGCTTGGCAAGCGCGACGAACAGGTTGCCTGGCCCGACAATCATGTCCACGGCCGGCAAGCCGTCGACGCCATAGGCGAGCGCCGCGACCGCCTGGGCGCCGCCGACGCGATAGACTTCCTTGACGCCCAGTTCATGACAGACAGCGAGCAGATCGGTGTTGTACGCCCCCGAAGGTGTCGGCGGCATCACGACGGCGAGTTCTTTCACCCCGGCCGCCTGCGCAGGACAGACCGTCATCAACAACGTCGAGGGATAAGCCGCGGCGCCGCCGGGCACCATGACGCCGACGCGGCGCATGGGGCGATAACGCAACCTCAGCTCGTGCCGGCCGGCGACGGTCAGGACGGCGTCGCCGTGTAGCAAGCCATATTGGAAGGACAGCACGTTCTGCCGAATCCGGCGCACCGTCGCCAACAGGCTGGGATCGGCCGCGGCATGGGCGAGGGCCATCTCGGACAGCGTGACGCGCAGCGTGTCGGCGGTGATGCGAACGCGGTCAAACTGATCGGTGTAGTGGAGGACGGCGCTGAGGCCGTGCGCGCGTACCTCCGCGCAGACGCGCTCGACGACTTGGATCGGGGACAGCGCCTCGCCGAAGACCTTGACGGTAAGCTCCCGACCGCGCGGCGAGACAACGTTTCCCGAAGCGCCGAGTTGAGCTCGAAACTCCGCGAGTCGAGCTTGAGCATCGGCAGCGCCGTAGTCGATCCGCCGAAGGTGCAGGGGGGGCATCGCCGTCCTCGCGTTCCGTGCCCGAGAACACATCGGCCCCGCGTCGGCGGGGCCGTGGGGCAACCACGGTCTGAACTATACGGTCCGGCGAAGACGATTGCAAGCAGGCGGAAATACCGTTTGCCGCTTGCGGCTTCGCACTGCCGCGCCGCGAACCCTCAAGCGGCAAGCGAGCCAATCCGAATGGCCCGGCGAATCGTCGTTAGAGCGTTCTCTCGACTCCTTTGAGCTAACCAACACGGAGGCGCGCTTCATGTCTCGAACGAGTTTCGTCGGCTTGATTCTGTTCTTTCTTTCACTTGCTTCCCCGCACAGCGCGTCTGCCCAGGAGCGGCTCACGCTCAAGGGTCACACGGACGCCGTCAACGCCGTCGCCTTCTCGCCGGACGGCAAGGGCATCGTCACCGCCAGCTCCGACAAGAGCATTCGCCTCTGGGACGCCGCAGCCGGAAAAGAACTGCGCACGTTAGTCGGCGCACCCGGTCCGGTCCTGGCGGTCGCCGTGTCTCCCGACGCTCGACGGATCGCGACGGCCGGGGGCGGCAGCGTCAACGTTTGGGAAGCGCCCACAGGTAAACAGCTTATCGCCATCCGTTCGGGCGGGGCGCAAGATGTCGGACCGCGCTCCGTCGTCTTCTCCCCCGACGGCAAATTGCTGGCGACGGCCGGCGACGACGGCTCCGTCAACGTCTTCGACGCCGCGGCCGGCAAGCAACTGGTCACTTTCCGCGGGCACACTCGTACCGTCCACGGCGTCGCTTTTTCACACGATGGCAAGCTGCTAGCCTCGGCAAGCGAAGACGGCGCCGTCCGGCTCTGGGATCCCGCGACGGGCCAGGAAGTACGCCGGTTCGCCGGTCATGAGAAGGGCGTGCGCGGCGTTGCGTTCAGTCCCGACGGCAAGCTGCTCGCAAGCTGCGGCGACGACGGCACGGTCCGCATTTCAGAGCTGGCCACGGGACGCGAGCTGAAAAAGCTGGAGGGACACCGCGGCGCTGTCAACGCCGTCGCCTTCAGTCCGGACGGCCGCACTGTCGCCAGCGGCAGCGAAAACCAGACCGCCATCGTCTGGGATCTGGTGACGGGCAAGATCGCGACCACCCTGCGCGGCCACACCGACGCCGTGCGCGGACTCGCCTTCGGCCCCGACGCCAAGTCGCTGGCGACGACCAGCGCCGACAAGTCGGTGCGCATCTGGAACGTCGGGCCGCAGCAGTGACGTGTGACCGATCGGTTGTGACTCCGCACTCTTCCGCCTAAAATGAGGCCGCCACACGACATCGTGCGGCGGCCTCGTGTCATTTCCTGGAGCGCCAGATGTCGTAGCGGCTGATCTGCCTGCGCGGACACCAGTGGGAGACCGGCATGACAACCGACGAAACCTGGATGCGCCGCGCCCTCGAGTTGGCCGAGCGCGGCCGCGGCTTTGTCGAGCCGAACCCGCTCGTCGGCGCCGTCGTGGTGCGCGAAGGGATCCTCGTCGGCGCGGGTTGGCACCGTAAATTCGGCGAAGCGCACGCGGAGGTCAACGCCCTCTTAGAGGCCGGCGCCGCCGCGCACGGCGCCACACTCTACGTCACGCTGGAGCCGTGTTGCCACTACGGTAAGACGCCGCCGTGTACCCACGCCGTCGTCGGCGCCGGCATCGGCCGTGTCGTCGCCGCCATGCGCGACCCGTTCCCGCAAGTGTCGGGTAAAGGCGCCGAGGCTCTTCACGCAGCCGGTATTGCGTTCGAGGTTGGTCTGTGCGAAGCCGAAGCACGCCGGCTCAACGCGCCCTACCTCAAACTGCTCGCCACAGGGATGCCCTATGTCCACGCGAAATGGGCCATGACGCTTGACGGCAAGATCGCCACGCGCCACGGCGAGTCGAAATGGATTAGCGGCCAGGAATCGCGCCACCGCGTCCACACTTTGCGCGGCCGCATGGACGCCGTCATCGTCGGCATCGGCACGGCCCTGGCCGACGATCCGCGGTTGACCGTCCACCCGCCGGGACCGCGCACGCCGACACGGGTCATCCTAGATGGCAAGTTGCGGCTTCCCGTCGCCAGCCGACTGGTCCGCACAGCGCGGGAGACGCCGACTCTCGTGGCGACGGCGGAGCAAAGCGACCCTGCGAAGGCGGTGGCGCTGGAAGCCTGCGGCGTCGAGGTGTTACATCTTCCCGCCGTGGGCGGACGGCCGGAGGTAATGGCACTGTTGCAGGAACTGGGTCGGCGGCGCTTCACCAACGTTCTCGTCGAAGGGGGCGGCGCCGTCTTTGGAAGTTTTCTCGACGCGCGGGCGATTGACGAGTATCACGTTTTCATCGCGCCCAAACTTTTCGGCGGCGCTGCGGCGCCGTCGCCGGTAGAAGGACAGGGTGTCGCGACGTTGGGGGAGGCGCTCCGGCTGGCGGACTGGAGCGTCGAAGTGATCGAGGGAGACATCCTTGTTCACGGCTGGACAGCCGCGGCAGGTTCGCTATGATTTCATTTTCCGGAAATGGTCGGAACGTCCCCCGAGGGGAGAGAATCGTCATGGGCATGCAGTGCGATGTATGCGGCAAGAAGCCGTCGATCGGCAACCAGTACGTCCGCAGCGGTAAAGCCAAGTACCTGGGCGGCATCGGCCGCAAGGTGCGCGGCGTCAGCAAGCGCCGTTTCAACCCCAACCTGCAACGAATCCAATGCCAGGTCGGCGGTTCCGTCGAGCGCAAGAGCGTGTGCGTCGCCTGCATTCGCTCCGGCCGCATCCAGCGCCCGCAGAAGCGCAAGGCGTTCACGATGCCGATCAATTTGTGAAAAAAAGCTGACAGCTATCAGCTAATAGCTGTCAGCTTTTTTGAGGGAGCAAGCCATGTCCCTGTCGGCGAGCGAGGTACGTTGGGTTGCGCATCTGGCCCGACTGGATCTCAATGAAGCCGAGCTGGAAACGATGACGCGCCAACTCAGCGCTATCGTGGCATACGTCGATCAGCTGAAGGAAGTCAACACGGACGGCGTCGAACCGCTGGCACACGCGCTGCCGATCCACAACGTCTTTCGAGAAGATGAGCCGCGCCCGTCGCTGCCCGTCTCCGAAGCTCTGGCCAACGCCCCCGACCGAAAGACGGACGCCCGCGGCGAACAGTTCTACGGCGTTCCTGCCGTGTTGGAGTAGTTCCGGCGAGCCTCCCACGTAAGTTGGGAAGAATGCCGTTGAGCCGCACTCCCCCCACTTACGTGGGAGGCTCGCCAATAGTGAATCGAAAGCAATTGGGCCATGATCGAACGCTCCGCGACCGACCTACACGGCCTTCTCACCAGCAGTGAAGTCACTTCTGAAGCGCTGACGGACGCCTTCCTTCAGTCCATCCGCACGCGCGAGCCGAAAGTCCAGGCGTTCCTCCACGTCGATGAGCCTTCCGCCCTCGATCAAGCCCGCGCGATTGATGCACGCCGTAAGAAGGGCGAGCCGATCGGCCTTCTTGCCGGCTTGCCCGTCGCCGTCAAAGACGTCCTCTGCACGCGCGGCCAGCCGACGACCTGCGGCAGCAAGATGCTGCGGAACTATCTACCGCCCTACGACGCCCACGTTATCGAACAGCTGCGGCGCGCCGACGCCGTGCTAATCGGCAAGACGAACATGGACGAGTTCGCAATGGGTTCGTCCACGGAGAACAGTGCGTATCAGATCACCCGCAACCCGTGGGATTTGTCGCGCATCCCAGGCGGCAGCAGCGGCGGCAGCGCGGCGGCGGTGGCGGCCTGCGAGGCGCCGCTCGCGCTCGGCACCGACACCGGCGGCTCGATCCGCCAACCCGCGAGCCTGTGCGGCGTCGTCGGCCTGAAGCCGTCCTACGGGCGCGTTTCGCGCTACGGCCTCGTCGCCTTCGCCAGTTCACTCGACCAGGTCGGCCCCTTCGCCCACGACGTGGCCGGGGCCGCGTTGTTGCTCGAAGCCGTCGCCGGCCACGACCCGCGCGACAGCACCAGCGTCGATAAGCCCGTACCGCCGTATTCGAAGAGCCTCGACGAGCCGGTGCGCCCGTTGACCATCGGCGTGCCCCGCGAGTATTTTGGCAGCGGCCTCGACGGCGAGGTTGAACAAGCCGTCCGCTCGGCCCTCAACGTTTACGAAAGCCTCGGCGCGAAGGTCGAGGAGATTTCGCTGCCGCACAGCGCTTACGCCGTCGCGACCTACTATCTCGTGGCGACGGCCGAGGCGTCGAGCAACCTGGCCCGTTACGACGGCGTCCACTATGGCCACCGCTCGAAAGACCACAAGAACCTGATCGACATGTACGCGAAATCGCGCGGCGAAGGCTTCGGCCCCGAAGTCAAGCGGCGCATCATGCTCGGCACCTATGCCCTCTCCAGCGGCTACAAAGACGCGTATTATCTCAAGGCTCTGAAAGTGCGGCGACTGATCCGTGACGACTTCGACGCTGCGTTCGCCCGGTGCGATGTGGTGATGGGGCCGACCTCGCCGACCGCCGCCTTCGCGATCGAAGAGAAACGCGATGACCCGCTGAGCATGTACCTGGCCGACATCT
>JBBQPD010000411.1:0-5884 GCA_038331535.1 Gemmatales bacterium
GGGAATCGAGTCGGTGTTCTGGGAGAACCCGGCCGACGTGGGCGACTCGGCAGTCGTGTTGCCGATGATCCGGCCTGGTTGAAATAGAACGCGGATTCTGCAATAGAAAGGCGGTCGGAATCGCCCTTCTATTGCAAAGCCCCGCGCAGGAGGTGGATCATGATTCAAACGGAACGACGTACTCGTCATTACACCGAGCTGACGGAGTTGCCGCCCGATGATGTGTTGTATCACGAATGGCACACCTACCTTCGCGAGTTGCCGCGCTGGCTGGCGGAGGGAGCAGAAGGCAAGTTCGTCCTCATCAAGGGGACGGAAATCATTGGAATGTTCGACACCTCGGATGCGGCGTATGAGGTAGGCGAGCAGCGTTTCCTCATGTAAACCATGCTGATCCACCAAATCCGTGAGCGCGAACCTATCTTACGCATCCCAACCTACTGGTAAGCGTGGCGCAACTTGTCCTCTCCGAGCTTGTCACGGTCATCGACGGACCCGGACGGCAATTCTCCCTCTCGTTTTGATACCTGTGTTCGCCGCTTGCGGCTTGGCGGTCGCAGCAGTTCGGTCGCGTTTGCTGGGGGCAGACCGGGAATGGTATTATACTGTGGAGCAACCGGAGGATCATTTCATGAACGGGATCACGGCGAAGGTCCGAAACAGGCGGTTGGAAATCGATGTCCCAGCGGATTGGCCGGAGGGAAAGATCGTGAAGATCGAGCCGCTTCCAGATGATGAATTCATCGGAATGACCGAAGAAGAACAAGCCGATGATCCTGAATCCATCGCCCGCTGGATAGCCGCCTTCGAGGCAATTCCGCCGCTACCAATGACTCCAGCGGAAGAAGCGGACATGCTCGCTTGGCAACAAAAGATCAAGGAGTACAACCTCGAAGCGGTTCGGAACCAGATGAGTCGAGAGGGCGGGGAAAGAGCCGTCGCTACCTTCTCGACACCGGCCCGGCATTCGATTGTCTGTTCCGACGACGTGGCGTCGATCAACGAGTGGCAGAAGCGCGGCGACGCGGTGCCAAAGTCGGCATCTGTGTCCCCGTTCTGGGCGAGATCGTCTACGGCATCGAAGAGAGCGCCCGTCGAGAGGCGACCTGGGAAGTCGTTCGACATACGATCGGGCAATTCGTGGTTTGGCCGTATGACAGAGAGGCCGCACATGCCTTCGGTAGAATCTTCGCCGAACTCAAGCGCATCGGCCGGCCCATGCAGCAGATCGACGTCCAGATGGCGGCCATCGCTTTGACGCTCGGCAACTGCACCGTCGTCACTTCCGACAGCGACCTCTCGGCCATTCCAGGGTTAGCCGTCGAAAACTGGGCCACGTGAAGCGGGATGCCCCTACCATGCGACGACTCCGCCGCGGCTGCCTCTGGTTTCTGGCGCTCTTGCTAATCGCCGTCGGCTTATTCCTGGCAATTCATCGCGAAGTCTTCACGAACGAATACTGGGTCTATCACCAGCACTGTATCAAGGCCGCCTGCATGGATCTGGAGCAGTACGCCGACGAACACGACGGCAGGTATCCGTTCGATCCCCGCGGCTATCCGTACGCATTTCTCCAATTGCGTGAAGAGAACTATCACGCGCTTACCGCACCCGGCTTTAGCGCCGAGCCATTGCGACGGACCAAGAGGGACGGCGGCGAGTTGAAGGAAGACGAATGCGGTCGGGTCTATGTGCAGGGACTGACGAAGAAGAACGACGCGCAAATCGCCCTTCTGTTCGACAAGCGAGCGACTCAGGGCGGCGACCATTGCCACCCGCTCATGCGCTGGCACGCTCCGCTGGTGCGCGAGGTTCTCTTTGTCGGGGCTGGAATGAGAACCGTCCCTGAGTCCGAATGGCCCGCATTTTCTCGCGATCAAGTCGAACTGCTCGTGAAGGCAGGCATACCGCGCGCGGAGGCGGAGCGTTTGTACGAGCTGAACGCGAAATGACAGTCAGCATCTTCACGAGCCGCGACCGTCAGGGAGCGCTGGCTCAAACGCTCCCTGACGGTCGCGGCTCGTGAATGCCTTCGCGAAACGTAAACCATTCAAACCATAATCTCGCGAATCGGCATCCCGTGATCGATGTCCAGCCTCTTGCGGCCAGGTATCTCCAGTCGGCGTGAATCGACCCCGAGCAGGTGCAGGATCGTCGCGTGAACGTCGGTGACGTAGTGCCGGTCCTCGACGGCGTGGAAGCCGATCTCGTCGGTCTTGCCGTGGGCGATGCCGCCCTTGATGCCGCCGCCGGCCAGCCAGGTCGAGAAGCCGTAGATGTGATGATCCCGGCCGTCGCTGCCCTGAGTGCCGGGCGTGCGGCCGAACTCGGTAGCGAAGACGACGATCGTCTCGTCCAGCAGGCCGCGCCGCTTCAGGTCTTTAAGTAAACCGGCGATCGGTTTATCCACCTGGCCGCAGTTCTGAGCGTGATTGGCCTTTAACCCACCGTGCGCGTCCCAGGCGCCTGCGCCGCCAGCGCCGTGCTGAATCTGCACAAAGCGCACACCGCGTTCCACCAGCCGCCTCGACGCCAGTAACTGCATCCCGAAGTCGCGCGTCTGCGGCTTGTCGAGACCGTACAGCGTTTTCGTCTCCTCCGTTTCGTCCTTGAAGTCGAGCAGTTCCGGCAGCGACTTCTGCATCCGAAAAGCCAGCTCGTAGGACTTGATGCGGGCCGCCAGGGCCGGGTCGTCGGGATACTCGACGGCGCGCAACCGGTTCAGCTTGCCGACCAGCTCGAAGTTGATCCTCTGTTCCTCGGCCGTCAGGTTGCCTTCGGGTTTGCCGTAATCGAGCGGGTTGGCCGGGTCGATGCGCAGCGGCACCGCGTCGTGAGCCGGGCCGAGATAGTGGCCGTCCTTCGCGTTCCAGTATTCGCGCTTGCCCATTGACACGAACTGCGGCAGGTTGTCGTTGAGCGAGCCGAGGCCGTAATGCACCCACGCGCCGAGCGTCGGGAACTCGCCGTCGAGCATGTGCCGGCCGGAGTGGAACTGCGTCTGCGCCCCATGATTGTCGTCGGTGGTAAACGTCGAACGAACGATGGCGAGGTCATCGACGCAATCGCCGAGGTTCGGCCACCAGTCGCTGATCTCGATGCCGCTTTGGCCGCGCTTGCGAAAGCCAATTTGCAGCGGATAGAGCTTGTTGCGCTGCTGGCCGTTGGCGTCGTTGACCACGACGACCCGGGCTAGCTTCAGCTTTTCGGGGTCTTGCGCTTCCTTGAACGGCGTCTCGGCGATCGTCTTGCCGGCGTACTTGGTGAGCATCGGCTTCGGGTCGAAGCTCTCCATGTGACTGACGCCGCCGTTCATGAACAGCCAGATGACGCTCTTGGCCTTCGGCGTGAAGTTCGCTCGACCGTCGGGCGGCGTCCAGGCCGGGCCGGTCGAGGCGTAGCCGTCGCGCTGCAGCATGGCGCCCAGCGCCAGGCCGACGAAGCCCATGCCCATGTCAGCCAGAAAATCGCGCCGGTGACTGGAACAGCGATGCGTCATGGAAAGCTCGCTCTCATGTTTACGTTTCCCGCGTCGTTAATCTACTTCTCGTCCAGCAGCACCTTTTTCGCCGGCTTCAGGTGCGCCTCATCAAGCTTGCCGACGGACCATAGCAGGCCGCGCGTGACGAGGTCGAGGTAACGCGCGTCGCCGACCGTGGCGTTGTTGTGGCCGAGCGTCGTGGCGAAGACTTTCGTCTTGCCCTTGTACGTGTTTGTCCAGGCGACGACCGCCTCGCCGATCGTCTCGGTGTCGCCCTTGCCCTTGATCGTCTGCTTGCCGCGCGCCAGCGGGTGAGCGGTCTCCAGAACCTTGCCGACGAAGTTGTTGTAAAGCTCCTCGTTGACCGTGGTCCAGTCCTCCAACCCCTTGGTGATCGCGCTTTCCTTGTCGAGGAATGTGATGGCGATCGGCGCTTGTGGGCCGTGGCCGGTGCTCGGCAGTCCGGTGAACTCGAACCAGGGGGTGACCGCCTTCGGGTAGCCGTCGCTGCGGTAGCAGTGCATACCGCAGTGTAGCACCACGCCGGGCAGGCCGTTGCGGTGCGGATCAAGAATGCGCTTGATGAGGTCGAGGTCTTTCACGTCGGAGCAGCATTCGTCGTGGACGACCACGTCATAGCCCTTGGACCAGTCGGCTTTTTCATAGATGGGGTTGAGGTGCTTCGTGCCGGAGTCGGGGTCGTAGGAGATCGTCCACTGCACGTTGGCGCGGGCGGAGATACCCTTCGTGAGAAGTTCCTTCTGCTTGGCGTAGTCGTGGCAACAACCGCCCAGGACCAGCAGGGCGCGAATCGGCTTGGCGTCGTCCTCGGCGCGCGCGCTGCCGGCGGGAGAGAGGACAAGCAGCGACGCGGCCAGCAGGGCGAACGCGGTTGTGGTGAGGGTCCAGAACTTCGGTCGGGTCATCGTCGGGTCTCCGGGGAAAGCTCCTGGCGGGTGTTCGCTCATTCTATCCGGACGGTGGACGGCCGCAACCAATTCAGTTTGCCGCTTGCGGCTTAGCGGTCCTGCTCCGCTAAGCCGCAAGCGGAAGTCGAGCGCGACAAACTGCGACACTACCCGGAATACCGTTGCTTCAGCACGCCCGACGGTAGATAATACTCCCGTCCATCTTCGACATTCGCAGTTTCGTCGCACACAGGGGATTGCCCCCATGAATCGGTCCTATCGCTTCTGGTATCTCGTGGTTGCGCTGGTGGCGTTCGTGCCGCCGGGTTTGCGCCTGCTGCTGTGGCACAAGACTGCTTCTCAGCCGGTCGATCCGGACATGGCGCGGGCTGGCGAGGTGCTGTTCAAGCACGAGTGGCAGCCGAACGACCCGTTGTCTGCCGGCGGCGACGGCCTCGGCCCGGTCTATAACGCTAGCTCCTGCGTCGCCTGCCATCATCAGGGCGGAGTGGGCGGCGGCGGCGGCCTGGAACACAACGTCACGACATTCACCGTCCGCATTCCCGGCCAGGAATCGCGCCAGGGCGTCCTTCATGCCAACGGCGTGAAATACCGCGAGACGTTACAAGACGTGCATCGGCTGATGCCGACGCTCTCGCAGCCGACGTTACAGCAGATCGTGCGCTTGCAAGGGTCTGAAAATCACTGCCTGCCGTTCCCTTCCGGCGTTCACATTTCGCAGCGAAACACTCCCGCGCTCTTCGGGGCCAAGCTGGTCGACGAGATTCCCGAGCGCGTCATCCTCTCCGTCGCCAGGAGCCAGAAAATGGCGTTCGGCCTGGCGCGTTCCGATGACGAGAGTGTGCCGGTCGGCCGGGCGGCGCGGTTGCCGGACGGACGTATCGGCCGCTTCGGCTGGAAGGGACAGATGGCGAGCCTGTCCGATTTCGTCCAGGGCGCCTGTGCGAACGAGCTGGGGCTCGGCAATCCCGGTCAGGCCCAGCCGGTGCCGATCTACACAAAACCGTACACGCGCTCGCCGGGCCTTGACCTGACGGCCTTGCAGTGCGACCAGCTGACCGCCTTTTGTGCCTCGCTGGCGAAGCCGGTGGAGCGTCTGCCGAAAGAAGTGAATGCGGAGACGGCGTCGGAGGGAAAGGTCTTGTTCTCCACGGTTGGCTGTGCCGCCTGTCACATGCCGAAACTCGGCTCGGTGGACGGCATCTACAGCGATCTGCTGCTGCACCAGATGGGCAAAGACCTGGTCGGCGGCGGCTCCTATGGCGAGCTGCCGATCCCGATCCCGGACGCTCCGGAAGGCGAGGGACCGTCGCCCAGCGAGTGGCGCACGCCGCCGCTGTGGGGGGTGGCCGACTCGGCGCCGTATCTTCACGACGGCCGGGCCGCGACACTGGAAGACGCCATCAAGATGCACGGCGGCCAGGGTCAGCGCTCGGCCGAGCGCTTCGCCCGGTTGAGCGCTGCCGACCAGAGC
>JBBQPD010000412.1:0-5884 GCA_038331535.1 Gemmatales bacterium
GCGCTCCCTGCCGGTCGCGGCTCGTAGCGGCGGCTCGGAGCAGAATAAGGTGAGGAATGAACCCGACGACGATCGATCCTGCGCTCGAACGCTACAGCCGCCAGATTCGCTTTCACGGCCTGGGCGAAGAGGGGCAGCGCCGCCTCGTCAATGCGCGCGTGACGCTGTGCGGCTGCGGCGCGCTCGGCACGGTGCTGGCGAACTGCCTGGTGCGCGCCGGGGTCGGCCACGTGCGGCTCATCGACCGCGATTTCATCGAGACGAGCAACTTGCAACGGCAAGTCTTGTTCGACGAACACGACGTCGCCGAGAACCTACCCAAGGCCGAGGCCGCCGCCCGCAAATTGGGAGCGATCAACTCGTCGGTCTTCGTCGAGCCGATCGTCGCCGACATCGATCGCACGAACATCCTCGCCTATTGTCAGGACGTTGACCTGATTCTCGATGGCACCGACAATTTCGAGATTCGCTACCTCATCAACGACGTGGCGGTGAAGCTTGGCAAGCCGTGGGTGTTCGGCGGTTGCATCGGCAGCGAAGGGCAGACGATGACGATCCTGCCGGGGGAGACGCCGTGCCTGCGCTGTGTCTTCGAGGCAGCCCCCGCGCCGGGCGAGGCCGGCACCTGCGAGACGGCTGGAGTACTTGGACCCATCGTGAATATCGTCGCCAGTTATCAGGCGACGGAGGCGATCAAAATCCTGGCCGGCCGCCGCGATTGTGTGAACCGCGAGTTGCTCATCTTCGATGTGTGGCGGAACGTGCAGAAGAAGATCAAGATCGCCCCGCTGCTCGGCAAGGTGGATTGTCCGTGCTGTCAGCGCAAGCGCTTTGAATGGCTGGAAGGCGAGCACGGTTCGCAGACGACGAGTCTGTGCGGCCGCAACGCCGTGCAGGTCTCGCACCGGGTGGCGGCGGCACTGAATTTCGAGGAAATGGCCGGCCATCTGCGCGTGCTCGGCCACGTGAGTTTCAACCGCTTCCTCTTGAAGTTCAATGTCGATGACTATGAGTTCACCGTGTTCCCGGACGGACGGGCCATCATCAAGGGCACGAGCGACGAGGACAAAGCGCGGACGTTGTACGCGAAGTACATCGGGCACTGAGAGTCTGTCTCAGAAGGTGTTGTTTCTCACGAGCCGCGACCGTTAGGGTGCGTTTTTGGTGGCCTGGCCCCAGCGCGCCCTACCGGTCGCGGCTCGGAGAACCTCCTTCTGGGACTGGCTCTGAGAGCGGATGCTCCTGAGGGGAGAGGGGGGATTCACGGCTCCGGCACCGTGCCAAACTTGCTTGGGATGAAGTCCGCCGGAATCAACTCGAACGCCACCACGCGGGTCGGCTCCTGCTCCAACGAGAAGTCTTTCGGCAGTTGCAGCTGCAACGGTTCGTGGTTCACCCCCGGCGTGTAGCGGCCCTTCGACAGATCGACGAAAGCGTACACCCGCGGCGTCTCCTCTTGCACCGGACCCCATAGCTTCAAGCTGACGTGGCCCGAGCGCTTCTCCCAAAACTCCGGTCGCAGCTGGAACCCCGCCGGGCACAGGAAGTGGATCGGCACCTCCGCCAATTCATACGGTTGACGAGCCTGGGCACGCACCGTCACGCGATTCGGAATGACGCGTACGGGCCGATTTTCTAGCTCCTCCACCAGCGACACCTTGCCGACGGCCGTCGCCCACGGCGGCGAGTTTGCCGGCCGGGAAGGCAGGGCTGCCGGCTGGGTCGGGATGCACTTCGCCCGGTCGAGAACCTCCTGCGGGCCGCGCACCAGGACCGTCGCCGGTTCGATAATCACCCGGCCGGAGCCGGACTCTTCGCGATCGTAATCAAAGCGGACCGGCAGGCGACGCTCGACGAGACGATGAATCGTGATCGGAATGCGATTGCGGCCCTCGACCATCATCGGCGTCACGCCCGACGGAGCTTGAAGGTCGCCTGCCTCAACGACGATCGTGTCGGAGTAGCGTCCCTCGGCGAGGCGCTCTTCCGGCACTGCGTAACTCACGTCGACGCGCAATTCGCCGCGCTGGAGGATGCCGCGCAGCTCGCGGATGCGCGACGGCGGTCCGGTGAACGACACCATCACGCGACCCTCGCCGTGCGCTTCGATGCTGAACTGATCGGCCTGTCCACCGGCAATCGTCAGCTGCACCGGGATCGCCACGTTGTCGAGAATCTCCTGATCGCGACTGCGGGCATAGAGCCACAGCAGCATCGCCAACCCAACCGCGACAAACACCGAGAGAATACGGTCGATCATGATAGCCCTCGGCAACAGAACGTGGATCGCGTCCCGCGTGGGAACGAGGTGAGGACAACTAGGCCGCCGTGCTGCGCACCCTGGATTCCGCGGCGCCATCGCGGCTGCCAGTCTCGCGGTCCTTACTACTCAGTAGCGCCGCCAGTCGGCGCGACAGATTCTCGCGCGGCACCACCTCCAACCGGCCGCCGACCGCCAGTGAAATGCGTCCGGTTTCTTCGCTGACAACCAGCAACACCGCGTCGGTTTCTTCGCTGAGCGACAGGGCGGCGCGGTGGCGCATGCCCGAATGGCCCGGCCCCTCCGGCGGCAGGCCAAGCGGCAGCTGGCACGCGGCAGCAGCGAGACGGCCGCGCGACAGGATCACCGCCCCGTCGTGCAACGGGCTGCGCTTGCAGAAGATCGAACGCAACAGCAGCGGCGACACCTCGGCGTCAATCGCCTCGCCTGTCTCGATAAAGCCGTTCAGCGCCAGGTCGCGCTCGATGGCGATGAGCGCCCCGACGCACTCGCGCGACATCGCCTCGGCGGCGTCGGCCAGCTTGTCCGCGACGGGGTGGCTCGGTTCATTCACGAAGAGACGCATGACCCGGTAGCGACCCAACACCATGAGGCCGCGCCGCAATTCCGGCTGAAAGATAATCATCAGGCCGAGCAGGGCCGTGGTCAGCAAGTAGTCGAGGAGTCGGCCGAGGACCGTGAGATCGAAGCGCGCCAGCAGGACTTGCGCGACGAGAAACAGGCCGACGACGACAAGACTCAGGCCGCGAATCAGACCCGCGCCGCGCGTCTTTCCCAGAAGCCGCAAGATGAAGTAGAGCGCCACGGCGAGTAGGGCGATTTCCACCACGTCGCGCGTGCTGATCGCTTCGACAAACTGGGACAGACGTTCCCGCAATGTTCTGCCTCCTACGAGAGCGACAAGGCGCTCCTTCACGGTCGCGGTTCGTATGCGTCTTCAAGAGCCTGAAACAACTCCACGGCGTCGCGGGTTTCGGAAACGTCGTGAACCCGAAGAATCTGGGCGGAGCGGCGGGCGAGGGCGAAACAGGCGACGGCCAGCGAGCCGGCCACCCGCTGTTCCGGCGGTCGGCGAGCGATCTTGCTCAGAAAGCCCTTGCGCGACACACCCAGGCACACCGGCCGATTCAATCTTTGCAATTCCTCCAGTCGGGCGATCAAACGCAGGTTGTGTTCGTGCGTTTTGCCGAACCCAATGCCGGGGTCGAGCACGACCTGCGTCGCCGCTATACCGACAACCGCGATTGCCTGCAACCGCGATTCGAGGAAGTCGAGTACTTCGCGAACCACATCCTGATACGTTGGGTTTTGCTGCATCGTTTGCGGCGTTCCCTGCATGTGCATGAGGACGACGCCGGCGCGGAAGGATTTAACGATTTCGGCCATGTCCGCGTCTCCGAGCAGCGCGGTCACGTCGTTGACGATGTGAGCACCAGCTTCGAGAGCCTGTCGGGCGACTTCGGCCTTGCTGGTATCGACAGAGAGGGGAACGGCGCAGCGACTCGCAAGTTCGCGAATCACCGGCACGACGCGGCGTAGCTCTTCTTCGAGGGTAACCGGCATGGAGCCGGGGCGGGTTGACTCGCCGCCCACGTCGAGCAGATCGGCGCCCTGCCGGATCAACTCGAGGCCGTGGGCGACGGCCGACTCGGTGGAGGCGTGTTGGCCGCCGTCGGAGAAGCTGTCGGGGGTGACGTTGACGATGCCCATCACCAGCGGACGCGCGCCCAGATCGAGAACGCGGCCGCGAAGCTGCCAGACGAAGGTCGGAGCCATCGCATCACCAGGGCTTTTCCATCAACTCGCAAATCTGGCGGGCCAGCCGGTTGACGTTTTCCTGCATGGCCGTCGCCAGCGATTGCCCGAGTTCCGGGACGTAATGCGTCGTCGAGGTAACGATGATCGAGTTGCCGGGACCGGGCGCGACGCCCGGCAGTATGGGCGTCGTGAGGACGGTCGGCGCGGGAGCGCCAGGAACGCCTTCGAGCGGCAGCGGCCCAATCGGTCCGGTGGGAGCGGGAACCTCGACGACCTCACCCGGCCGCCGCGCGGGCTTCGAGAGGTACTCGCCCGTGCGCAGGTCGCGCCAGCTGAATTCGACGATGAGGTTCGTTTCGATGTCGCGCTGTTCGTTGACGTTGTTGATGTTAAGGATGCCCTTCGTGAACGCTGTGATCGTGCCGCTCAATTCCGTGTCGGCGGCGCAATCGCCGTTGACGACCTTGTAGGGCGTCGTCTTCTCGATCGCGCGAACGAGAGCGCTGGTCAGCTCAAATTCGAGTCCCGTACGGTGGGTCTTGTTATTGAAGATCTTGACGCGAACCGTGCGGATGTCGGTCCGATAGTTCGGGCGCGTGCTGTAGCCGAGCAGCGAGAAATGGCCGTCGTTCTGGCAGGCGGGTAGAAGCAGGGCGAGAGCGGCACAAGCACAAAGGCCGGCTTTTTTCGATAGATGAGATCGCATGCGCCTCACTCCTCCTCGTCCACGACGTTGCCATTAGGATCATGGCAACGTCGTGCAGGTTCGTCCGCAGGCCTCACTTACTGCCTGCCGCCTGGCACGACGCCGCCCGGCAGATTCTGCGGCGCGGCGGTCGTCGGTGCCGTTGAACGCCCGGTCTCCGGCGCTGGCAGCTTCGGCGGCACGACTTTGCCGGCGTTCTCTTTCTCCACCTTGTCCTTGATCTCTTCCATCCGCTGTGCCGATAGCTCCGCAAACTTCGTATTCGGATAGCGCTGGATCACCAGGCCGTAGTACCAGTACGCCGAGCCGGGATGGCCGGTGCGCTTCCAGAACTCGGCCATAAGGTAATCCTTCTCCGCCTGCTGGAGCGCGCAGCCGGTGAGCTGCTTCATGAGGAACTTGCGCTTCTCCGGATCGCCGGCCAGCTCGGGGTAGTTGTCGAACGCCGCCTGCACCAGCTTGCGCGCCTCGACCACCTTGCGGCCGTCGTATTCGGCGCCACCGGTGCTGAGGTGCTTGGAGATGATCGCCAGCTCGATCGCCTGGGCGGCCAGCGGGCTATCCTTGTGTTTCTCGAAGATCTGACTGAAGTAGAAGTCGGCGTCCTTGAAGTCCTCGTTGAAGAACTTCACGCTGCCGCACAGGAACAGGGCCTTGTCGGCGAGCGGGCCGTTGATGTCGTTGTAACGAATCTGTTCCAGCTTCTCGACCGCCCGACCTTCACGGTCCATGAACGGCTTCTTCTGCTCGAAGCTGAGGAAGCGAGGCCAGACGATCCAGCGTTTGCCGGCCTTCTTCTCCTCGACCTCTTTCATCTCTTCACGAGTGTCTTCCAGCCAGAAGTTGGCGATGTCGAAAGCGTGTTGCAGCGCCGGCTCGCGGTACGGATTGTTCTGATACTTGTTGAGCAGATCGATGTAGGCGTCCGCGGCCTTGGGGAACTCGCCGCGCAGCCGGCAGCATTCGGCCTCAAAGAAGCGGGCCTCGGCGCGGAGCATCGGCGCATTGGCGCTTTTCTCGGCGTGGTAATGGAACAGGCGCTCGGCGGTGTCGAACTCGCCGCGGCGGTACAGGTCGCGTGCCCCGGCCATGTCGGCTTCAGGGCTGCCCGGTGTCGGCGGCCGTTCCGCCACGAACCC
>JBBQPD010000413.1:0-5881 GCA_038331535.1 Gemmatales bacterium
AGTGCCATGCCCACGGCACTGCGTGGGCATGTTTTGCAGGACACATGCCCACGCAGTGCCGTGGGCATGGCACCATACGCTCCAACTTAAGAGGCGCAGCTGAAGAGGCTCCTTTGCGCTAGGATGATTGTTGTCACACAACACCCTGGCCAGGAGCCTCTTCATGATTGTTCTTAGCGAATTGGCGGCTACCGTGCAAACCCTGCTGACCGACGAAGCGGAAGCAGCCGCCCGTGAGACCGGCTGGCTGCGCCGCTGTCGCCAGTTCAGCGGTGCTACCCTGGTTCAGACCCTGGTCCTGGGCTGGCTTCACGACCCCCGTGCCCCCGTCGACGGTCTGGCTGAGGTAGCCGCCGATCTCGGGGTCGATGTCAGCCCGCAAGCCTTGGATAAGCGCTTCACCGCGGCCGGCAGCCACTGCCTGGCCCGCCTGCTGACGCAGGCTCTGCAGCGGGTCGTCGCCGCCGAGCCGCTGGCCGTGCCGTTGCTGTCCCGCTTTGCCGGCGTCTACGTCTACGATGCCACCACCCGGACGCTGCCCCGTTCCTTGGTGGAGCAGTTCCCCGGTAGCGGTCGCGGCAGCGCTGGTCAACGACCGGCGGCACTCAAATGCCAGGTGGAACTGGAACTGAGTACCGGGGCTCTCGACTTCCAGATCGAGCCGGCGCGGCAGACGGATGTGCGCAGCGAACTGGTACGGCGGCCGTTGCCCGAAGGAGCCTTGCGTTTGGCCGATCGCGGCTACCTGGAGCTGACACGGCTGGCGGATGACACGGCCGCAGGCGTTTATTGGCTCAGTCGCTTGCAAAGCGGCATGATCGTCGCCGGCGCCGGCCGCCGCGGCACGCTGGCGGCGTGGCTGACCGAGAGTACGGCGACGTGCGTGGACCAAGAAGTCGAGGTCGGCACCGACCGCCTGAAATGCCGACTGTTGGCCCGTCGGCTGCCGGCGGCGGTCGCGCAGAAGCGCCGGCAAAAGTTGCAGCAGCGGGCCAAGAAACAAGGATGGAAAGTCAGCGCCGCGCGGTTGGCGTTGTGCGACTGGAATGTGTGCATCACCAACCTGCCGGCGACCATGCTGACCAGCGTGGAGGCCTGGGTTCTGCTGCGGAGCCGGTGGCAAATCGAGTTGTTGTTCAAGCTGTGGAAGAGCCACGGCGGTCTGACGTTCTCGCACGGCCACCGGGCGGCACGGGTACTGTGCGAGGTGTACGCCAAGCTGATTGGCATGGTGGTGCAGCATTGGCTGGTGCTGGCCAGTGCCGGCTCCATGCTGGCGTGGAGTTGGACGAAAGCAGCGCGACGGGTGCGACGGCGGGCGGTGGAGTTGGGGCAGGCGCTGTCGGCGGTCGCAGCGCTGGTCGCGATCCTGGAGCGGCTGCGGCGTTGGATCCAGCGGCGCTGCAAGGCCTCCAAGCGCCGGCGTTACCCCACGACGTACCAGCTGTTGCAGAATCCCGAGCATACGGATTTCCTAGAAGTGTCGGACGCCCCAACAGGGCAAGCCGCGTAAAGTTGGAGCGTATGGGGCATGGCACCCAAAACCAGCAACTTATTTTGGCGCAGCGCCTTAACCGCGACCCGATAGGGGTGCGCGACGCGCTCCCCTATCGGGTCGCGGCGAAGAAGAAGGGAAAATCGGTGTCAGATCATTTTTTTCCTCGGCACCAGCGCACCGCCATCTGGACCGACGCGAGAGGCGGGATCGTTGTTGGGGCGTTCACCGACATTCTCCCGAGACGGAGTCGACGGCTCAAGTTGACATAATTCGCTTCTACCACATGTCGGTACGTTGGTAAGAGAGCAGTTTCGAGAAAAAACGGATTGGTCGCGGAGACGAGTCAGACGGTGCGTGGGCGTGGCGGACATGCGCGGCGGCTGTCGTAAGATTTGCCATGACAGGGATTTGCGACGGCAAGCATGTCCGCCAACCGTGGCGGACATGCGCGGCAGGTGGCGGACATGAGGAAAAACAAATGGGGCGGGACCGGAGTTTTGTCCGCCAGCACGAAGAAACCTGGACCGAAAAGAAAAGAGGACATAGCTGAATGGCATTCGGCTATAGCCGGCTTCATTGAAATCCCTCGTGTCTACTAGTGTCGGAAAGTGTTGCTTCTCTTCTAATTAATAGCGGCGCACGCAGAAGGCCTTGGTATCGACTTTCAACGTCCACACTGGCTTTCCCGCGCGATCGTACTCGATCGCGTTGCCGCCCATGATGTAGCAGGCGACAAGCGTGTTGCCGTTGGGGAGACGGACGGCCGACATAGGGTTCGAGGTGTTGCATTCCCAGACGACCTTGCCCGCCGCGTCGAGTTCCATCACCTTGTTCGCCCCGCGGACGGCGACGAGATAACGGCCGCCAGGCAACGGTTCGACGCTGGTCCAGTCATTGGCGGCCATCGGTATCATCACCTTGCGCACCTCTTTCCCGCCGGCGTCCAACTCCACGATCCTGCCGCCGGAAGCGTACAAAATGTGGCCATTCGGAAGTCGGTGCGCGCGATAGATCGAGCCGCCCAGCGCGTCCTTGTACGTGTAGAGCGGCACTCCCTTTGGGTCTACTTCCGTCACCTCGCTCACCGTGGCGATGAAGGTGTTGCCGTTCGGCAAACGCCGGCAGGTCGTGAGTGAGTTGTTCATCTTTTTCGTCCACAAAATAGCGCCCGTGTGATCGCGTTCCGTCACCTGCGTCGTCTGCCACTCGGCCACGAGGACGTGACCGTTAGGGAGGAGATGAACATCGACCGGCGCCGGAATGCCCTTGATCTCCCAGATCGCTTTGCCGTCGGCGCGACAGGCCCAGACTCGGCCGTTGCTCTCGACGGGAGGGATCTCGCAAACAACATTTACTCCTTGCAGCGTTTCTTCGAGATTGATTTTGCCGACATCGATGCTTCCCGCCGCGTCCTTCCACCAACCGCGCCAGGCGTCGGCGACTCTTGCCCTCTTGGCAGGCTCCTTGTCGCTCAGTGCCAGCGCGGGAGCTTTGTCGCCGGCGAGCCGATACAGAATTTCCTGCGCCCGCCAACCGAGCGGCAGCGGCCCCTCGCCGAGCAAGCTGACGAGTACCGGCACCGCCGCCTTGTCGCCGGCGCGCACCAGGGCGTCGGCCGCTTCAAAGCGGACTCGCGGTTCATCATCGGCGAGCAGCCGGCGGACGGACTCACGCTGTCCCGGCGCCGCCCGACCCAGAGCATGGGCGGCGGCCGCGCGCCGGCGCGGCTCCTTGTCCATCAACGAACGCACGAGCACGGGATCGGCGTTGCCATCCTTCAAGGCGACGGCGACGAGTGCCCGCAGCACAGCGGCTTCAACAACTTCATCGTCATTGACCGGCAGATAGTCCAGCAGCGTGGTGCTCGTCTCGGGCGGCCGCCGTTCCTCCAGCAGGCGAGCCACCGCGGCCGCAAGCGTCAGATCTCTTTTGCTGTCGATCTCTTCGACGCAGAGGCTGGCCCGTCGTGCCCGTTCCGGATCCTTGTCGTGCAGAGCCGGCCGCAAAAACGGGAGAGCCTTCCGGCCGGCGCGGAGCAATTCTTCGCCGGCCTTCTCGCGCGTCTCAAAGTCGTCGTCACCGAGGCGGCGCACCGCGTCGGGAAGGCGCGCGCGGTCGGCGTCCGTGAGCGTCCGCTCGCGGAAGAAGCGAAGCAAAGCCGGGCCGTCGGTTTCGACTTTGGCTTCCTTCAAAGTCGTCTCGGCATAGACGAGTTCGGGATCAGGTTCGGCGGCGTGGACGTCAATCACGAACCCGAAGACGAGAACGAGCGAGAACACATGGCGGAAACTCATGGTGGCTCCTGAAGATCCCGGAAGTGTCTCATTTTGCCGCTTGCGGCTTAGCGGTCCTGCGCCTCGACGCCGCAAGCGTCAATCGAGCGCGTCAATAGCGCCGCACACACCGGACACTACTGTCGAGTTTCAAGCTCCATACCTTATTGCCGGCGCGATCGTACTCGTAGACGGCGTGCTCTCGGTCGCACGAAACCAGCGTATTGCCGTTGGGCAGCCGCACCGCAGACATCGGTTGCGGCGTTTTTATCTCCCAGAGGACTTTTCCCGCCGCGTCAATCTCGGTCACGTTGCTGGCTCCGTAAGGAGAGACGAGATAGCGGTCGCCGGGTAACGGCTCCACGCTCATCCAGGAGTCTCCCTTCCCCTGTACCTTGATCGATCGGACCTCTTTGAACTGGGCGTCCAACTCGACAATCTTGTCGCCGCCACTGGCGAACAGGAGATGGCCGTTCCGCAGGCGATGCGCGCGGGCAACCAGGCCGTAAGCGGACTTGTAGGAATAGAGGGTAGTACCTTTCGGATCGACCTCCAGGATTTCGCTGAAGGTGGTGATGAAGGTGTTGCCATTTGGCAAGCGTTTCACGGTTGAGAGTTGGCTGTCAACCTTTTTCGACCAGAGGATCTCGCCCTTGAGGTTGCGTTCCGTGACCTGGCCCCCGGAATACTCACCGATCAAGACATGCCCGTTCGGAAGAAGCTGCGCGTCCCACGCCAGCACGTTTTTGATCTCCCATAGTGGTTTGCCATCGGCGCGACAGGCCCAGACGCGGCCGCCCCCGGCCTCCTCGCAGATGACGTTTATTCCCTGCAATGTTTCGTCGAAATTGATGCCGGCGAGTTTCGTCGTCGGCCCCATCTCCTTCCACCAGCCGCTCCAGGCGTCGGCGACTCTGGCTCGCTGAGCCGGCTGCTCGTCGGCCAGCGCGAGCGTCGGAGCCTTCTCGCCGGCGACGCGGTACAGGATTTCCTGCGCGCGCCAGGCGAGCGGCATCGGCCCTTCGCCAAGCAACGCGATCAGGGTCGTCACCGCCACTCGATCGGCGGTGTAAAGGAGCGCTCGCGCCGCTTCGACGCGGACGCGAACGTCCGCATCGGCCAGCAGAAGACGAATCGACGCCCGCCTGCTCGGCGCGGCTCGACCGACAACGTAGCCGGCGGCAGCACGGCACAACGGTTCCTTCGCGGTAATCGCCTTCAGCAACGCCGGGTCCGGCTCTCCGTCCTTCATGCCGACAACGAGCAACGCTCGCAAAAGCGTCTCTTCCAACTCGTCGTTGTCCGCTCCGGGCAGGTAGGCCAGCAGCGCGGCAGTCGCGCCTTGCGGTCGAAGAATTGTCAACAATTTGGCAGCGGCCGTGATCTGAGTCAGGTCCGCTCCGCTCTCGATCTCTTGAACGCAGAGAGCGGCGCGCCGGGCTCGTTCCGGATCCTTGTCGCGCTGTGCTGGCCGCAAGTACGGTAGAGCCTTACGTCCGGCGCGGAGCAACTCGTCGCCCGCTTTTTCGCGCGTCTCAAAGTCTTCGTCACCGAGGCGGCGCACGGCGTCGGGAAGACGGGCATGATCGCCATCCATCAGCGTGCGCTCACGGAATAAGCGGATCAAAGACGGACCGTCGGTGCCGACCTTGGCGTCCTGTAAGGTCTTTTCGGCATGAACGAATTCAGGGTCCGGCTCGGCGGCGCGGACCATAGCGAAGAACAAGAGAATGGGCAGGAACCAGAGTACATGATGCTTGTGCATGACAGACCTGCAAGTCGGAGCATCTCGGAGGAGTAGCGCCCTTTCAAGAATCATACTCTGGTAGGACGTGGCAGGGAATCGAAATGTGACGCCCCGTTCGTGTTTGGGTTTCGCGCGGAGTCGCGCGAAACGTAAACAGGTGAGCGCGCATGAAAAAACCCCGCCGCGTCTTGCGACGTGGCGGGGTTCTCAGAAGCAAGTTGATGACCTAGTTCCACAGCGTGAGGGCGTTACATGTTTTGGTTCCCCGACCCGTGAAGGCCGGAGCAGATATTATCCTTAGAAAGGAGGTGATCCAACCGCAGGTTCCCCTACGGTTACCTTGTTACGACTTAGTCCCAATCG
>JBBQPD010000414.1:0-5873 GCA_038331535.1 Gemmatales bacterium
CCGCGAAACTCACCGTCGCGGAAGTACAAACCAATTTCGCAGGTGTGAATCTTCACGAACCGAATAATCATGGAACACCTCCGAATTTATTCACCACAGAGGCACAGAGACACAGAGAAGACAAATGCAAATTAATAATGATTTTGTCTTCTCTGTGTCTCTGTGCCTCTGTGGTTGAAATCTTGTTTTGAAAAACGCCGTTGGGAGGCGGGACGTACCGGCGATCCCACGGAAGCCAGCGGAGTGTCGTTTGAACCGGCGCGGCCGGCGGGAAGCGTCGCAGGGCGAGTTGTGGGTTGGTACGGTGGGCGAGGCCGCACGTATCCCGCAACTTGGCTCTACCGGCTTCCCGAGACTGCGGCGGCGGCCACGCACTGCAGGGCCGTCGTCCATGTTGCCGTGAGGGGAGTATCCCGTCACGGCGGAGCGCACAGGCGCCCGCCTCCCGCGGGCTGTTCGAGAACGCTTTCGCGTCCAGGAGAACGAGTTAGCAACTCGTCCGGTGGTACAGGAGTCGAACCTGTTACGGCCAGATTACTAGTCTGGTGCTCTTTCCAATGAGCTAACCACGGGGTAGAAACCGCCTTCGTTACAACCCGTTCGCGGAACGCACTGGACCGACCGCATAAACGGGGTCCAGGGCGCCGCCGGCCGGGCGGTCTCTGCGCTTGAAAATCGCAACGATTATCCCGGCGGATCTCGCCGGGCGGTGAAATTATGCATCGACCTCGTCGCATCGCTCTGGAACGTAGGACTTGATTTGATGGGGAAAGGTTCGCGGTCTGCCGCTTGCGGCTTAGCGGTCCGGCGCCGCCAAGCCGCGAGCGGCGATACGTCGAGGTTCTTGAAATCGTTCCTATGTCCAGGTAATACTCATCGAATGCAACCTCACCACTGGTACACCGCGTTCATGGTGCTGGCGCTCGTAGTGTTCCTCGTGGCACGCCACTTCACGCCGCGGCCGCCGGAATGGGCGTCGGTGCCGCGCGGTCATCGCCTGGCCCTCGCCCTAGCGGCGTTCGTCGGCGGCGCGCTCGGAGCCAAGCTGCCGTTCCTCTTCTCTGAGCCGATCGACTTCCTCGACGGCGAATCCTGGCTCCGCGCCGTCTTCCGCGATGGCAAGACGGTCGTCGCGGGTCTGGGCGGGGCGTACCTCGCCGTGGAAGCGACAAAAAAGATACTGAATATCCGCGTCAAGACCGGCGATACATTCGCCCTGCCGCTGGCCCTGGCGCTGGCGGTCGGCCGCTGGGGCTGTTTCCTCAACGGCTGCTGCTACGGCGTGCCGACGAGTCTGCCCTGGGGCGTGTGGTTCCGTCAGAAAGACGGCACCTGGCTGCGCTGCCAGCCGACGCAGATATACGAGAGCCTGTTCCACTTCGCGATGGCCTGCGTGCTACTTGAGGTGACCCGACGAGGCGCGTTGAAGCGGCAGCGCTTGAAGTTGTACCTGATCTGCTACGGCGTCTATCGCTTCTTGACGGAGTTCATCCGGCCGGAAGAGATATGGCTTCTTGGATTGACGGCGTACCAGTGGGGGTCGCTCGCACTGGTAATCGGCTTGTCGCTGCAATGGCGCGTGGACCGACGGGAACCGGCGCCGGCCGTCCTGTGAAAAGCCCCTCAACGCACAACGCCGGCGCACTTCCCATTAGGAAATGCGCCGGCGTTGCCTCATCTTGCGCACGTAGAGTCCTACTTGTCCTTCTTGACGTCGTCCTTCTTGACGTCGTCCTTCTTCGGCTCATCCTTCTTGATTTCCTTGGTGCTGGCCTCGACCTTGACGACCGTGTCCTTGTCGCCCTTCTTCGTGGTGACCTTCACCATCACGCCGGCTTTCAGATCCTTCAGCTTGCATTCTTTACCGTCGCACATGACCTTGGTGTCGGCCGACACCGTGTGCGTGTGCTCGTTCTTGCCTTCCTTGTCCGACATCGTCAGCTTGTTGTCGTCAACCTTGACGAGCTTGCCTTCATGCGTGTCTCCTTCGGCTTTCTTTTCCTCGGCCCGGAGGCCGGAAACGGACAGCCCGAAGACCAGGAAGCTCAGCGCCAGCAATCGAAACATCTCGAGACTCCTTCAACCAGAACGCGATCAAACGAACGGCCCCGACACCGTGCCGAAGCCGACTTCTTGCGCCGAAAGCGAGCGGTCCGATCCATGCCCGCTATCGGGCATGGCGAACCGATACTGTCGGCTGATCCAACAAAATCAGCAATTTTGGTGCCATTGTTAGGTTCGCTCAGCAGAGTACAGCCTGCGGCGCGTGGTTTGCCTCCGCCGTCCACGTTCTTAGGATACGTTGGGCCGACAATGCCGGGCACTGCCGCCGTTTGCCGCTTGCGGCTTAGCGGTCAGGCGCCGCTAAGCCGCAAGCGGCAAACTGCCTACTCGGAGTGACTCCTCCTCATAGGAATGCCGCCATGAAACTCCGGAAGCGCGGAGGAGCCTCCCTCCTGGACGACGATCCGCTCTGGTACAAGGACGCGATCATCTACGAGGTTCACGTTCGCGCCTTTCGCGACAGCAACGCCGACGGCATCGGCGACTTCCGCGGTCTCGTCGAGAAGCTGGATTACTTGCAAGACCTCGGCGTCACGGCGCTGTGGCTGCTGCCTTTCTATCCGTCGCCGTTGAAGGACGACGGCTACGACATCGCCGACTACACCAGCATCAACCCGATGTACGGCAACCTCGCCGACTGCAAGCTGCTGTTGCGCGAAGCGCATAGCCGGGGGCTGCGCGTCATCACCGAACTGGTCATCAACCACACCTCCGACCAGCACCCCTGGTTCCGACGAGCACGGCAGGCTCCCGTCGGAACGTCGTGGCGCGACTTCTACGTCTGGAGTGACACCGCCGACAAGTTCCAGGAAGCGCGGATCATCTTCAGCGATTTCGAGCCGTCCAACTGGGCGTGGGATCCGGTGGCGAAGGCGTACTACTGGCACCGCTTCTACTCCCATCAGCCGGACCTCAACTACGACAACCCCGCCGTCCACGACGCCGTCCTGGAGGCGCTCGACTTCTGGATGGAAATGGGCGTGGACGGCTTCCGACTGGACGCCATCCCCTACCTCTACGAACGCGACGGCACCAACTGCGAGAACCTGCCGGAGACGCACGCGTTTCTCAAGAAGCTGCGCCGCCACGTCGAGGAGCGCTATCCAAATCGGCTGCTCTTGGCGGAGGCCAACCAGTGGCCCGAGGATGCCGTCGCCTACTTCGGCGCCGCCGGCGATGAATGCCACATGAACTTCCACTTCCCGCTCATGCCGCGGCTGTTCATGGCCATCCGCATGGAGGACCGCTTTCCCATCCTCGACATCCTGCAGCAGACGCCGGCGATCCCGGAGGCGAGTCAGTGGGCCTTGTTCCTGCGCAACCACGATGAGCTGACGCTGGAGATGGTCACGGCCGAGGACCGCGACTACATGTACCGGGTTTACGCCCAGAACTCGCAGGCGCGCATCAACCTCGGCATTCGCCGCCGCCTGGCCCCCTTGCTCGAAAACCACCGCGGCAAGATCGAGCTGATGAACGGCCTGCTCATGTCGCTGCCGGGGACGCCGGTCCTCTATTACGGCGACGAGATCGGCATGGGCGACAACGTCTACCTCGGCGACCGCAACGGCGTGCGCACACCGATGCAGTGGAACCCCGAGCGCAACGCCGGCTTCTCCCGGGGCAATCCGCAGCGCCTCTACCTGCCGCTCATCATCGATCCGGAATACCACTACCAGACCGTCAACGTCGAGGCGCAGCAGAACAACCCGCACTCGCTCCTCTGGTGGATGAAACGGCTGATCGCGCTGCGCAAACGCTTTCGGGCGTTCGGCCGGGGGAGCCTGGAGTTCCTCTATCCGAAGAACCATAAGGTGCTGGTGTACCTGCGCCGTTATCAGGGCGAACAGATTCTCGTGGTCGCCAACCTGTCGCGTTTCGTTCAGTACGTGGAGCTGGACCTGGCGGCACTCAAGGGCACGGTGCCCGTGGAGATGCTCGGACAGACGACGTTGCCCCCGGTCGGCGACCATCCTTATCTGCTCACCCTGGGGCCGTTCGCCTTCTACTGGTTGAACCTGGTGCCGGCGCAGTCCGCTCAACCGCTGCTGACGACGGCGGAAGGCCGGCTTCCCACTCTGGAAGTGGCGGACAGCTGGGAGCACGTGTTTCAGAATCGGGCCAGGGAAAACCTGGAGCGTATCCTGCTGCTCTACTTCCGCGGGCAGCACTGGTTCACGCTCCAGGGAGGCGACGCCAAGTCGGCCCGCATCGTCGATCAGATCGCGATCCCGAGCGCTGGTCCCGGTTTCATCGCGCTGGTGCAGGTCGAGTACGCCGAGGGCGAGCCGAAGACCTTCACCCTGCCGCTGGCCTTCGCCCCCGACCCGCATGGGGAGCAATTGCAGGCCGAGATGCCGCGCGCCGTGATCTGTCGCTTGCACGTGAAAGTCGCGGAGGCGGCGAGTGAAACCGGCTGCCTGTACGATCCCGTGGGAGAGAAGAACTTCGCCGCGGCGCTGCTGGAAGTCGTCGCCGGCCATCGCCGCTGCCGAGGGACAGAAGGCGGCCTCCTGGGCTGGACCACGACCGCCCATGCCGGCTTGCTGCTGCCGGAACAGCCGCGGCCGACGCCGGCGCTCGTGAAGGCGGACCAGAGCAACAGCTGCTTGGCTTTTGGGGACCAGTTCCTCCTCAAACTCTTCCGCTGCGTCGAGGAAGGCATCCATCCCGAGCTGGAAATCGGCCGCGTCCTGGCCGAGAAGACGACATTCACGCAGGTGCCGCCGCTGGCAGGCAGTCTCACCTATCGCTCCGGACAGGGTCAGCGGACGACCGTGGCGGCCCTGCTGGGCTTCGTCCACAACGAAGGCGACGCCTGGCACTACACGCGGGACGTGTTGCGCCACTTCTACATGCACATCCTCGCCCGGAACGCCCCGGAAAAGGAGGCGTCGCTGCCGGTCCGGCCCTTCCTCGACCTCGTGGCGGAGGAGCTGCCGCCGCTCGCCCACGAGCTGATTGGCCCGTATCTCGAATCGGTTCGGCTCATGGGCCAGCGCACGGCTGAGTTCCACGTCGCCCTGGCCTCGATCACCGACGAAGCGGATTTCGCCCCGGAACCGTTCACAGTCCTCTATCAGCGCTCGCTCTACCAGACGCTGCGCACCCTGGTGCTGCGGGTTTTCGAGCTTCTCCGGGAAAAGTTGCCGGACCTCTCCACAGCCGCCAGGGAGGACGCGCAGAAGGTACTGGCGCGCGAAGCGGACCTCGTTACCCATGTGCGCCTGCTCATGGAGCGAAAAATCTCCGCCCAGCGCATCCGCTGTCACGGCGACTACCGCCTGGGAAGCCTGCTCTACACCGGCAAGGACTTCGTCCTCATCGATTTTGAAGGGGAGGTGACGCGTACGCTGAGCAATCGGCGGCACAAGCGGTCGCCGTTGCGCGACGTGGCCAGCCTGTTGCACTCGTTTTTCTTCGCCGCACAAATGTCGCTCAAGGACGGCGGCATGAGGCCCGAGGACCAGCCGGTACTCGCGCCCTGGGCACGTTTCTGGGATTTGTGGGTGTCGGTGGCGTTCGTCAAGGCGTACCTGGAGGTGGCCGCGACGGCCTCGTTGCTGCCGCGCACCCGCGAGGAAATGCGGATTCTGCTCAACTTTTACTTCCTCGGCCGCGGCGTCTTCGAGCTGCGCAGTCAACTGCTCAACTGCATCGACCGGGTACAGATTCCACTGCAATCGCTGTTGCAGTTGCTGGACCTGGGACGACCGACAGGCGCTGCGATTGAGGAGCCGCGGCCGCCAGTATGCGGTTTTAGGCCCCCCTAATGCGGGGGCGGGGCCACCGGGCCCCGAAAAGGGGGG
>JBBQPD010000415.1:0-5872 GCA_038331535.1 Gemmatales bacterium
GATCCGATCCCAGGATAAGCACTTTTTTGTCCGCGCCGATGGCCAGGCGGTAATCGACCGGGCTGAAGGTGAGGGCGGTGACCGAGCCAAGGCCGCTCATCGAGTAAATCTCTTTTTTTGTGTCCACATCCCAGACGCGGACGATGCCATCGTTGCGGCCGGAAGTTGCGATCCGCTTGCCGTCGTGAGTAAACGAAACGCGGACCGAACTAAGGTTGTTGCTCGTGACGCGAAATGGCTTCTCCCAGCCTCCGCCCGGTCCTGACGGCAGTCGGAAGAAGCTGACGGTACCGTCGCCACAACCGACGGCCAGAGTTTGGCTTTCCTCATGGAAGACGAGGTCGGTCACTGCGGTGCTGAGGTCAAGCTGCATCGTTTTCATCGACTGCCAAATGTCCACCGAGTCCGGTTTCCACCGATTCACCGTTGCAAATTGGGAACCGTCCGCGTTCAAAGCGACGATCCGCGTTCCATTGACGTTTAATGCTTGGCCGGGAAACCCATCAGGTCGAGGCCCTGGAGCGGGGCCAGGAATTGCAGCGTTTTGGCCTGTGCGCGTGTCCAGCGACCAAAGCGGACCTCTCTCGCTGGTGACCAGAGCGGTCATACCGTCCCCAGGGAAGCAGAAATACGCGGGCTGCCCGAGATCATCCCTCAAGAAGATGATCTTCTCTGACGCGCGACTCCAGGAAGCGAAGGCGACGGAGCTGACCCAATAAAGGCGCTCGCCGTCCGCACTGAAGCTGACCTGACGCACCGCACCGGTCCTCCGGTTCCGCTCGGTGAACCACCCCACCAGTTTCGGCCACTCACTGCCGTCGGTCAGGTTCCATGCGTTAACCACGCCGGATGTTGTCTCGTTCGACGCGGCGGCGGCGACGTTCTGACCATTCTTGCTCCAGACCAGAGAGGTCACCGGCCAATTGAGCTGACCCAATTCGCGTGGCTTTTCCCCTGCCGCCTGTTGCCGCAACAGATACCATTCCGCGTTTCGCAACTCCGCACGGCAGCCGTCCAGGATTTCGCGTGCTTGCTCGGATTGGCCTCGCATGAAATATACCTGGGCTTCGGCGAACTTCCGGAAATAGTCGGCGCTGTTTATTTGCTCCTGAAGCACGATGAGTTCGGTCTGGGACAAGCTGAGCTGCGACTGCGCGGTTTTCCGCGCCGATTCCACGCTGCTTTTTTCTCTGAGAACCGCCGCGACCCTGTTGTTGCCCGACGACAGCGCCCACAGGATGCCGATCAACCCCAGCGCGCCGACGGCCAGGGCGACGAAGGCCATCGGATGACGTCGCGACCACTTGCCCCAGCGAACCAGGAAGCGCGTCGGCCGCGCCTCGACCGGCCGGCCTTCGGCGGCCCGGCGCAGATCGTCGGCCAGTTCGCGGGCGCTGTCGTAGCGGCGGCGCGGCTGCTTGTGCAGACATTTGTTGACGATTGCCTCGACGTCGGCCGGCACGCCGCTTTTGCGCACGCCGGCGATCGGCAGCGGGTCGATCGACTGAATCTGCTCCAGCGTCGTCCCCGGCGAGCTGCCCTTGAACGGCGGTTGACCCGTCAGGCATTCGTAGAGGATGGTGCCGAGCGCATACACGTCGGTCGCCGGGCCGATCTCTTTCGACCGACCCCACGCCTGTTCGGGCGAGAGATAGCAGGGGAACTTGTCCTGCAACTCCTGATCGGTCACATCGCCCTCGACGAGGCGCGTTTTCGCCAGGCCGTAGCCGGTGAGCTTCGGAATGCACAGCACCGCGTGGACAGTACAGGCCGGCGGTTCGGGCGTCTCCGTGGTCAGCTTGTCGCTGCGCAGAACTTGAAGCAAGACGCTCTGCGGCCGCAGGCCGCGGTGGACGACGCCCTTCTCGTGGGCGAAGTGGACGGCACGGGCCAGTACCTCGACGAGCGTCAGCGCCTGCGGAACGGACACCGGCTTGTCGGCGAGGAGGACGCCGAGGTTCGGCCCCTCGACCAGCTCGACGGCGTTGTAGAACAGTTGCCGCTCACGATCGCCTGCCTCGAAAATGGCGACGATATTCGGGTGCGGCACCTTGGCCAGCGCGGCGGCCTCACCGCGCAGCGCGCCCCAGGCTTGCTGGCTCGGGTCGTCGCGTGCCAGCACGGTCTTCAGGACGACGAAGCGATTGAGCACCGTCTGCCTGGCCCGGTATTGCAGGACGCCCGCCGCGGATCGGCCGAGATCGTCAAGGACTTCGTACCCGGCCACGACCGGTTTGACGGCCTTGTCCTGGTACGGCGGCGGCAGCGGCGTCGGCGCGGGCGGGGGCAGGGGAACGTCGGCGGAATTGAGGTCGAGCAGCGGCAGCACGTCGGCCGGTGCGCCGCACGTCGGGCAGGCGATGTCGAGCGGACCGCCGTCCTCGGCGACGGCCGATTCCCAGAAGTGGCCGCGGGCGCAGTTGAGCAGCCGCAGGTGGGCGACGTCTATCGGGGGCGCGGTATCCGGCATCGGCGGCGGTCTCGCGAGGATTGGGCGCTCAAGATCGATTATCGCAGCGTCGCCGCGTCGGTCAAGCGCCGCTTGCGGCTTGGCGGCCATTCCCCGCTAAGCCGCAAGCGGCGATCAGCGCATCATTCCCAATAACGTCTCCGCCGCGATCCGCGCGAACTCCGAATTGTTGATGTGCAAATCAAGCTCGACGATCTTTACGTGCGGGATCATCCACAGGCGCAGGCTGTCGAACAGTGCCCGGTCCGCCTCGGGCCACCAGAAAGCGCCGCCCTCGCAGTCGAGCGCCGACACGCCGCGCAGGGGCAGCAGCACCGTCGTCGGCCCGCGGGCCGCGCTCGCCTTGTGCGCGATCTCCTTGCCGAGCCGGTCGTTCTCGTCCGGCGTCGTCCGCATCAGGGTCACGGTCGGATTGTGCTGGTAAAAGCGCCGGCCGCGAAACTTCTCCGGCACCGTCTCCGGCGGCCCAAAGTTCACCATGTCGAGAGCGCCGACCGAGATCACTTGAGGCACGCCGCGCAGCGCCGCCGCCGTCAAACGGTCCGGCCCGGCGCTCAGGATGCCGCCGACCAGTTCGTCCGCCAGTTCCGTCGTCGTGATATCCAGCACGCCGCGCACCAGGCCGTCGCCGATGAACGATTCCATCGTCTGGCCGCCGACGCCGGTGGCGTGGAAGACCAGGACTTCGAAGCCCGCCGTTTCGATCTGGGCGCGCGCTGCCTCGACGCAGGGAGTGGTGACGCCGAACATCGTCGCGGTGATAATCTCCGAGGACTGAGGACTGAGGACAGAGGACTGAGGACTCGAATCGCCGGATGCACGCACCATCCCGGCCATCGCGTTGGCAGCGTTTGCAAAGACGGTTCGGCTGACGCGATTCAGGCCGCTGACGTCCACGACCGAGTTCATCATCAGGATGTCGCGGACGCCGACGTAAGGCCGCATCTGGCCGCTGGCGAGTGTGCTGACCATCAGTTTCGGCACGCCGAACGGCAGGGCGCGCATGGCAGCGGTGCCGATGGTCGTGCCGGCCGAGCCGCCCAGGCCGAGGACGCCCGCTACCTCGCCGCGCGCGTGCATCTTCACAGCGAGGTGGGCCGCCCCTTTTGCCGCCGCCGTGACCGCTTTACCGCGGTCGTTGGTCCGTCGCACGGCGTCGAGGCTGGTGCCGGCGGCGCGAAAGACTTCCACCGCTGTCACGTCCGCGGAGTGCGCGTGCGCGTGGACTCCAGCGTCGAGAACCGTCACTGGCAGGCCCGCCGCGCGCAGCAGATCGCGGACGAAGAGGATTTCCGTCCCCTTCGTATCGAGGGTGCCGATCAGCAGGACGGCGGGCGCTGGCATAGGTTCCTCCCCGAAGCCGTAAACGGTGGACACTCAGAGATTGTCCCATAAGGTGTCGTTTCTCACGAGCCGCGACCGTTAGGGAGCGTTTTTTGCGGCATGTCCCCAACGCTCCCTAACGGTCGCGGCTCGTAGAACTTACTTCTGGGACAGACTCTCAGTTCGCCTCTACCCGCGCCTCCGGGGCGTATAGGCGGGCGTCGATGCGTTGCGCCTTCGTCAGGTCGATGCCCTCGTGGGCCAGGTCGAACTCCAGGCGCGATTCGATGCTCATTTGCAGCGGCAGCCGCACCGTGAACGTGCTGCCGCGGCCCAGCTCGCTCTGCAACGTCACCTCGCCGCCCAGCAGCTTCGACAGCTCGCGGACGATCGACAGGCCCAGGCCGGTGCCGGCGTGTTCGCGCGTCAGCGGGTTGCCGCTTTGCCGAAACTTCTCGAAGACCAGCCCCTGTTCCTCCGGCGCGATGCCGACGCCGGTGTCGCTGACCGTCATCACAATGTGGCCACTGGCCGCCTCGGTCTTCAGCTGCACGCGGCCGCCTTCCGGCGTGAACTTGATCGCGTTGGACAGCAGGTTCGACAGGATTTGTCGGAACTTCACCACGTCCTGTCTCAGCAGCGGCACCTCCGGCGAGAGTTGGCCGCGCAGGTCGATATTCTTCTTTTCCGCCAACGGCCGGAACATCGCCAGCAGTCCCTCGCAGACGTCGTAGCCGCTGAACTCCGTCATGCGCACCTGCATCTTGCCCGCCTCGATCTTGGCCAGGTCGAGAATGTCGCTGATGAGGTTCAGCAATTGCTCGCCGCTCGTGTGGATGTTGTTCACCCAGCGGAGCTGCTTGTCGTTCAGGCCGGTGACGGTTTGAAGCACCTCGCTGAAACCGAGGATCGAGTTGAGCGGCGTTTTCAGCTCGTGGCTTACGGTGGCCAGGAAACCGCTCTTGAGCTGGTTCGATTCGTACAGCGCGAGGTTGGCCTGGGCCAACTCGTCCACCTTGCGATCGAGGTCGGAGTTCACCATCTTCAGGCGGTCCTGCATGCTCACGAGGTTGCGAAGCATACGGTTGAAAGCGTGGCTGAGGTCTTCGAACTCGTCGCCGGTCTGAATCTCGCTGCGGACGTTCAGCTCGCCGGCGCTGATGGCGTCGGACACCTCCTTGAGGTGCTTCACCGGCTTGACGATGACGTAGCGCACGATGAGATAGCTGGCCCCCATGATGAGCAGGGCGGTCACGAAGGCGGTGGAGATGAGGACGGCGCGGTTGAGATCAACACCTTCCTTGATGACGGACGTCGGCACCGCGATCTTTACCAGGGCGATTAGATCGTTTTCCGCAAGATCGGGATCGAAGCGGCGATGACAGCCGAGACAGGTATTCGTCGCGCGCACGGCGCCGAAATAGTAGTTGAAGCCTTTGTCGAGGAGAAGGTGGTTGTCTTCCGAGAAGTCGGGGTTCCTCTCAAACTCATGGAGTCGTTCGCGGCTGACGTCGTCATCCGGTTTATCCAACGTTCCGACGATTTTGTCAGTCTTTCGTAACGTCTGACGGAACATGCTGTACTTGTAGTATTTCTTCAGCTGGTCGGGCCAGGGCTTCTCCCACTTGGTGCGAAACTCGTCGAAGGCGTCGGTGGTCTTCTGGTCTTCGGGCCGCTCCCGGTCGCCGCCGGGTTGCGCTTCACTGAGGCACTTGGTGGCTATCTTGCGGTCCACGATCTGGATCATCAGCAGCCGGCAGGTGGTGACGATCTGATCGTAAGCCAGGTGTTCCGTCTGCCGCGCGTAGAGCCAGAAGCTGCCGGTGATGAGCACCAGGATGAAGCCGCCGAGCAGAAAGCGACACTTCCGCTCCAGGCTCGTCTCACCCAGCAGGCGCTTGAAGGCTCGATACGACATAACTCAACTGCAGAAGTCAGAATGCAGAAGTAAGAATGAAGTCATTCTGACTTCTGCATTCTCACTTCTGCAGTTGAGTTATGTCGTATCGAGCCTTCAAGCGCCTGCTGGGTGAGACGAGCCTGGAGCGGAAGTGTCGCTTTCTGCTCGGCGGCTTCATC
>JBBQPD010000416.1:0-5865 GCA_038331535.1 Gemmatales bacterium
CAACTTCGGGCCGGGGGGGTTTTTGCGTGTCTTCCCCCACGGTTTCTGTGTACACGGCGACTCGGTTTACGGCAGCCCGACGCTTTTACCTCGCCGCCACCGTCTGGTCGCGTTGCCCGCGCTCCCTGACGGTCGCGGCTCGTGAATAGATGCGTCGCTGAGGTATTGTGCTCTCCCCTTCGCCCCGGATTCATTCGGATCACGACCATGCCTCGACTCTCCCTCCCTCTCACCGGCCTCCTACTGCTGTTCGCATCGTCTTCCCACTCGGACGCCGCGCAGCCGCCCAATGTCATCATCATCCTCGCCGACGACCTCGGCTGGGCGGACCTCGGTTGTTACGGCAGCAAGTTTCATCGCACGCCGCACCTCGACAAGCTCGCCGCCGCCGGGCTGCGCTTCACCGACGCTTACGCCTCCTGTCCCGTCTGTTCGCCGACGCGCGCGGCCTTGCTCACCGGCAAGTATCCCGCCCGCTTGCATCTAACCACCTTTCTGCCGGGACGAGCCGACCGGCCCGATCAACGGCTGTTGCACCCGGTGATTCGCCAGCAACTGCCGCTCGAAGAAGTCACGCTCGCGGAAAAGCTGAAAGCGGCGGGTTACGTCACCGGGCATGTCGGCAAGTGGCACCTGGGCGGCGAAGGCTTTGGGCCGGACAGGCAGGGGTTCGACTTCACCATCGCCGGCAACCAGGCCGGAGCGCCGCTCAGCTACTTCGCGCCGTACAAGGCGAAGGACGGCAGCGGCAAGGAGCGGTTCATGCCCGGTCTCGAAAAGGCGCCCGATGGCGAGTACCTGACCGACCGCCTCACGAGCGAGGCCGAACGGTTCATCGAGAAGAACAAGGAGCGGCCGTTCTTCCTGTACCTGGCCCATTATTCGCCGCACATCCCGCTCCGCGCCAAGCCGGACCTGATCGCGAAGTACCCGAAAGAGCTGGTCCTGGGGCGGCAGTCGAACGGCATCTACGCCGCGATGTTGGAGAGTTTGGATGAGAGCGTCGGCCGGATCGTCGCCAAGCTCGACGAGCTGAAACTCGGCGACAACACGGTGCTCGTCTTCCTGTCGGACAACGGCGGCCTGGCGACGCTGGAAGGGCCGAACACGCCGCCGACGATCAACGCCCCGCTGCGCGAGGGCAAGGGCTACCTCTACGAGGGCGGCATCCGCGTGCCGCTGATCGTGAAATGGCCCGGCACGACGAAGCCCGGCTCTGTGTCGAACGTCCCGGCCGCCAGTCACGACCTTTTCTCGACGATCCTCGACGGCCTCGCCCTGGCGCACGAGGGCAAGGTGGACGGCGTCAGCCTCATGCCGGTGCTGCGCGGGGCGGGCGAGGTCAAACGCGACGCGCTCTACTGGCACTATCCGCACTACAGCAACCAGGGCGGCAAGCCAGGCGCGGCGGTGCGCGAAGGCGACTTCAAGCTGATCGAGTTCTACGAGCAGGGCCGGCGCGAGCTGTACAACCTGAAGTCGGACGTAGGCGAGAACCGGAACCTGATTGAGGAGAAGCCGGAGGTGGCGAAGCGGCTCGCGGAATCGCTGGCCAAGTGGCGGAGCGACGTCGATGCCCAGATGATGCGGCCGAACCCCGATTTCGTGCCGAATCCGCAGGCCGCCGATGGCACGATCACGCTACCGGCGCGGACGGCTGACGTGCAGGGCTTACAGCTGCGTTACGAGCCGCTGCCGCACAAGAACACGCTCGGCTTCTGGGTTCGCGCCGAGGACACGGCCAGCTTTGAGTTCACCGTGACGAAGCCGGGCACGTTCAGCGTCGAAATCCTGCAGGGCTGCGGCAAGGGACAGGGCGGCAGCGAGGTCGAGTTCATCGTCGCCGGGCAGACGCTGAAGACGATCGTCGAGGACACTGGCGGGTTTCAGAGCTTCAAGGCGCGCGACATCGGCACGATCACGCTGGAGAAGGCCGGTCGCTATTCGCTGATGGTGCGGCCGAAGATGAAGGCCAAGGCGGCAGTGATGGATTTGCGGCAGGTGGTGTTGAAGCCGAAGGGATAGCATTCGGCGAGCGGGGGGCGTTAGCCCCCCGGTGACTCACAGGGGGGGGCTGCCGCCCCCCGCTCGCCAAGCCGTTTACCGCTTCGAGAACTGGAAGCTCTTGCGAGCGCCCTTGCGGCCGTACTTCTTGCGTTCCTTCATGCGGCCGTCGCGGGTGAGGAAGCCGCTGTCGCGCAGGCGTTTGGCCATGTTCGGCGGGGCTTCGGCGGCGCCCTCGGCTGGCGCCTGGCCGTCGGCTTCGGCCGGAGCTTCCGTCTCCAGGCCGAACATTTTCTTCAGAGCGCGGGCGACACCCTGCAACAGGGCACCCGACTGCCCAGTGATGCCGCCGCCGTCCACGCGAGCATTGACGTCCACGCGCGTGCGCAGGTCGGTCAGCTCCAGGGCGTTGGTGACGGCGTTGCGGTCCTTGATCTCGGTGAAATACTGATCCAGCGGCTTGCCGTTGATGAGGATCTTGCCGGTGCCTTCGGACAGGCGGACACGGGCCACCGACGACTTGCGCCGGCCGGTGCCGAGATAGGTGATTTTCTTCGACTTCGCTTCGGCCACGATTCGCTCCTCAGATAGTCAGTAGTCAGTGGTCCGTGGTCCGTGGTCAGTGGCAACATGCTACTGACCACGGACTACGGACCACTGACTATCGAGTCGGCACTTTCAGTTCCTGCGGCTGCTGGGCCTGGTGCGGGTGCTGCGACCCGGCGTAAATCTTCAGCTTGGTCATCTGCTGGCGGCCGAGCTTGTTGCGCGGCACCATGCGCTTCACCGCCTCGCGCAAGATGCGGTCGGGGTGGGTGTCGATCAGGTCGCGAGCCGTCGCCGTCTTGAGACCGCCGGGATAGCGCGTGTACCAGTGATAGGTCTTCGTCTGCATCTTCTTGCCGGTGAAGCGGAGCTTCTCGGCGTTGATGACGACGACGAACTCGCCGGTATCGATGTGCGGGGTGTATTCGGGCCGATGTTTGCCGCGCAGGACGTTGGCGATTTGCACCGCGAGCCGTCCGACGACCTGATCGGCCGCGTCGATGACGAACCAGCGCTGGGGCACCTGGTTCGGTTTCGCCATGAAGGTGGTGGACATTTTCCGTTGCGCCTCGCGCAGTACCAGTTTCGCGTAAAGCGCTCATGATAGGGGGTGCGCACCTCGCGTCAAGGGCGGCTCGGCGCAAAATAAGGGTGCCTCCGCGGCGAATTACTGGCAGAATGACTGCGTGACCCTGACTCATGGAGAAACTCACCATGTCCTATTCTGATCCCGGTACGGCGCCTTATGTGCCGCGGCACGCCCTCGGACTTCCCGCAGGCAGCGTCCGCGCCATGCTGGCAATCGGCACGCTGGGCGTGCTGTGGGCGCTGGCCTATGGGGCCGAGCAGCAGCACAAAATTCCGCTGACGTTCGTTTACCTCATGTTCTTGATGATGTTGATCCTGGCCCACTACTTTGCAGCCCACGGCGGCACCATCGGCAAGAAAGACGGTTCCAGCCCGGCGCTCGGCCTGCCGCGCGGGACGATCCGCTTTTTGTTGTTGGCCGGCTACCTCGGACTCGCCTGGTTCCTCTTCAAGGAGCGCTCCTCCCTGGAGTTCGAGACGCCGCCGAAGGCCAACCTGATCGAATTCCTCGCGCTGATCCTGACGGGCTTCTTCGTCGGCCATATCCTGACGGTCCTCATCCGCTGGCTGTCGGGCGGGATACTGCCGGCGTGGTTTCAGGACGTGCAGGCGTGGCTGGCCCTGCTCAGCCTGATCGGGCTGGCCGTGGTGCTGCTCGTCCACGTCTTCATCAACAAGAACCTGCGGCCGGACCTGCAGATCGGCGTCGATCTCGACGTGGTGCTGGCGACTCTCGTCGCCTTCTACTTCGGAGCGCGGTCGTAAGGCTATTACGAGCCGCGACCGTCAGGGAGCGCTGGTGTCAGCGCTCCCTGACGGTCGCGGCTCGTGGATGAAACGACGCGCGAGCCGCTTTGTCCTCGTTGTCCTCGTTGAAAACCGGAGTTTGGGAACGAGGAAAATTGTTTGCTCTTGCTCCCATCGTCCCCGTCGCGGTATCAACCGTTCCGTGAAAGGATCGCCCTCCCTCCGGAATCGGCCATGTCGCGCATCCGTTTCCTCGCCGCCGCGGCCGGCGTGCTGACTTTGGCCGCAATCCTCTTCTTCGCCCGCCTCGGCGACCGCGCCCTGTGGACGATGGAGCTGCGCTGGGCCGAGATCCCGCGCGAGATGCGGCTCAACCACGATTATTTCTGGCCGACGATCAACGGCCGAAGCTATTACGACAAGCCGCTCGGTTCCTACTGGCTCGTCCTGGCCGCTGCCCAGCTGACCGGCTCGCTCGACGAAACCGCGGCACGGCTACCATCCGCCCTGTCGGGACTGCTCGCCGTTGCCTTGTTGATGATGTTGGCCCGGCGACTCTACGACGGGCGCACGGCGGTGATCGCCGGGCTTGTCCTGGCGACGAGCTTTAGCTTCGTCTTCTTCGCGCGCCACGCCTCTACCGACCTCGAAAACGTGACGGGCGAGCTGGCGGCTCTCGTCCTTTTTCTCCGCTACGAGAAGCGGCCCGCCGGTCCGTGGGTGGTCGGCCTGTGGCTCATCATGGCCCTGACCTCGCTGACGAAAGGCTTGCTCGGCTTCGCGCTGCCGCTGCTTGTTCTGGGAACGTACTCCTGTTTCGCGGACGGCGGAGCCGAGTTGTGGCGCGGCGTCGGACGAGGCCCCTTCGCCGGGCGACTTCGCGGGCTGCTCGGCCGCTGCCGCTGGCTCTGCAACCGCTGGTCGGTGGTCGGCATCTTCGTTGCGATGGCGGTCTATCTCTTTCCCTTCGCGGTCTCCTGGGCGCGCACCGGTTCGACACAGGGACTGATCATGGTGTACCGCGAGAATGTGCAGCGGTTCTTTCACGCGCACAACCACCGCGGCCCGGTTTACCTGTACGCCTACGTCCTCTTCGGCCTGATGGCGCCGTGGTCGCTCCTGTTACCCGCCGCGCTGGTGCGCGCGCACGCCGCTCACGACGACTCGGAACGGGGCGATCGGTTCGCGCGCGTCTTCTTCTGGGCGACGTTCGCGTTCTTCACCCTGTCAAGCTCGCGGCGCAGCTATTACCTGATGCCGCTACTGCCGGCCGGCGCTCTGCTAGTCGGCCGACTGCTGGCCGCGCCGCAAGAATTGTCGCGCGTCGCCCGGCGATTGCTGCACTTGGGGTTCGGCCTGACGGCAGGCGCGGTCTTGCTTGCTGGTGTCGCTCTGCTTCCGCCCGAATGGCTGCTGCCCGAACCGTGGTGCCGCCTGCCTACTGCGCCCTCCCGGCACGTCCTTGCGGTGTGCTGGATGGGTTCCATCGCCGGCATCGTCGCCGCCCTGCTTCGCTTCGACCGGCGACGGGTGGCCGGCGCCGTCGGCGCCAGCGCGTTCCTATTCCTGGCCTACCTCTTCCTCGTCGCCTTGCCGGAGACGGAGGTCTATCGCGGCGAGCGGGCGCTGGCCTCGGAGGCGCTTCGCCGACTCGGTCCCGAAGGTGCCGGACTGGCACTGTACCGAACGCGCGAGCCGGTCTTCTATCTCGATTTGCCGGAAGCAGTGCCCGAGTACGACGACCGCGCGAGCCTGGCCGACGCGCTGCGCGAGGGCCGGGTGGCCTGGGTGTTGTCGCGGCGGCGCGATTTGGAAGCGGCGGACCTGGACTTGGAAGTCATAACCGGTGAGCCGACGTTCGCCTGGGAAGCGACGGAGCAGATCGGCAACAAGCTGGTCCTGGCATCCATACGGCAAGGGGACGAGAAAAAGGAGCCGCGCACGAAGTAAGCGGTTTTCAGGAGCCGCGCACGAAGTAAG
>JBBQPD010000417.1:0-5862 GCA_038331535.1 Gemmatales bacterium
TACTTCGGCTCCCGCTCTTCCGCGTGCGCCGACCCCACGAACTATAAGAATTGCGCAAAACCCGTCAGTGTTGGAGTCCACTTCTACATGGCCTGGCTCCTTAACACCCTACTTCGCTTCCAGCTGGTGAATGATCTTCACGTTCGTGCCGGTCAGTTCCACCTTGCCGGCGCGAGGGTCCACGACGAGCGAGTGGAAGCTCTCACCCTGGCGGAGTTGCGGCCACGTGCGGTGGTCGCTGGACGGGTCCGAATCATTCACGTACTTCCACTTCCCGGTTTGCTTCTCGATCGACATGACGGCGGTCACGTTCACGAACTGGTTGCCGACCGCAGCCGTGCGTTTGTTGTAGCGCGAGGTCAACAGGACGATCGGCAGGTCCTGGAAGTAGTCCACCACGATCGTCTGGTTGGGAGTCGTGTTCCGCCACTTCAACTTACCGGTGGCGGCGACGAAGCAATACAGCTCGCCGTTGACCGGCACCGACTTCATGCCGATGTTCGGCAACAGCGCGGACTGCGCCGCGCCGCCCTGCGGGTCGGACGGGCCGTTGACGGCGACGACGAAGAAGGTGCCGTCGGCCAGGACCGTCACGCCCTGGACGCCGAGCAGGTCGGCGGGCCGCAGCGTCGCAGTCAGGACTTCCTTCTTCGTCCGCAGATCGAAGACGCGGAGCTTGCCATCGGCGGGATTGAGCACCGGGACGAGGTTCGGGTCTACCGACTTCGTCACGTAGGAGCCAGTCGGGAAGGTCTCGCTCCAGAGATCCTGGCCGGTGCGGACGTCGTACTGGCGGACGGTGACGCCGCCGGTCGGCTGCGTCTCCTGCACGAGCAAGGTGCGGCCGTGGAGGCGGGTCGTCGGCTTGGCGTACAAGGCGGTGAAGTCCGGCACGTTCTTGAGCAAGACGCCGTCGGAGGCGCGCAGGGCGCGGGTCACCGAGGGGGTATTGTCCTTCGACATCTCGACGATGTAGATGGTCTCGCCGTCGCCGAAGATCTTGCTGCGCGAATTGACGTCGGTGCGGACCCAGAGGATGCGGCCGGTCAGCGGATCGACCGCGATCAGACCTTCGCGGGCCTGGAGGCAGATGACGCTGCCTTCCAGCGGGCCGGTCTGGCCCAGGCGCTGCCGCCAGCCTTCAGGGTAGATGGCGAGGATGCTGTGCGGATCGAGCGGATCGGGGAGAAGCTGGCTGATGGGCGGCGGCCCACCCGTGGCATCCGGCCGGCCGCCGAGGGCCGGAATATGGGAGTGCAGGTTGCGCTCCCACAATACCTTCTGGTTGACCGGGTCGATGCCGAAGACCATGTGGCCGGCCGGCAACACGATCAGGTGGCCCAGCGTTTGGTAGTTGAACCGGGTCTGGTTGTTCTGGCCGAGGATCTGCGCGATCGCGGTCTGCGTCAGTCCCTGGCTCATCTGCTCGCGGCCGGTGGCGCGCTCGAACAGCTTGAACTGGTGGGAGGGAGAGAACTGCAAGGCAACCTGGTACTGGTGGAAGAACGGCAGCGCCTCGCCGGCCATGTCGAAGAAATAAGACCCAGACGGATGCTTGTAGCCACTGGGTTCGCGCTCGTCTGTCGCCGTCATCTTGCCGGAGACACCGAGGCGTGAGCCGCGGTCCAGCAGCGGCAACAGGAACTTGTTGGTCGCCAGGTCGTTGTAGATGTCCGCCCCGGTCTTGCCGTCGCGGATGACGACCTTGCCGTACTCGCGGTTGAGCATTTCGTAGTAGTAGGCGGAGTCTTCGAGCAGGCCGCGCGTGAAGTTGAGCCGGGCCAGCGCCTCGATGGCGCGGGCGGCCATCTCCGGACTCTCGTTCTTGCCGCGCAGGATGGTCAGGTGCCGCTCGGCGTCGAGCAGCGCCACCGGGTCGGTGCCCTCCATCAGCCGCTCGGCCAGCCGCAGCCTGGCCTCCTTGCCGACGGCGAACAGGTTGCCGAAGACGGCGACGAACTTGCGCAGCTCGTCCACGTCGTTGCTCTTCTGGACGTTCGCCCATTTCGTGGCGATCAGCGCTTCGAGCGGAGCGCGCTCCGTCGGCGTGGCTTCGGCCACCATGGCGGCGATGCGACCCTGCGCCCACACGTCCGGCGCGGCTTTCACCGTCGGCTCGTCGCTGACGGAGAACAATTCCGACGTGCCGCCGGCGATAGCGCCGAACTCCTGGTACTTCTCAAACGCCTCGACCAGCTTGCGCTGCGATTCCTTGCCCTTGGCGACGAGGAACAGGTAGTTGGCCCGGCGGCGGCGCGTCTCGGCCAGGCGCAGCTCCTTCTCCTGGTCGGTGGTCGCGTCCGCCAGATCGACGCTGCACAACTCCTCGTAGTCCTTGACGTACTTCTCGGCGGCGTTGAAGTCGCGCTGCAGGAACTCGGTGAGCGTCTCGAACAGCTTGGCCCGCGCCTTGGCCTTGAGGTCGGCGGCCGGGTCGCCCTTGAGGGCCGCGCGCAGATCCTCGACGGCGCCCTGGAGGTCGCCGCGGTCCAGGCGCAGGTTGCCGCGCTCGGTCAGCACTTCGGGCGAGTTGGGATTCGCCTTGATACGTTCGTCGATCTCGGCGAGCTTGGCCCGCAGCTGTGGATAAGCGACGATTTCGTTGATGCCCTGCGAAATGACGGCGCCCTCGAAGAAGACGAGGTTGCCGGGAACTTCCATCGAGCCGTCAGCCTTTTTGCGCGAGCGTGTGTGGGCGTGGATGGCGCCCTTCTCCATGTCGATCGCGCAGATTTCCGGCTCCTTGCTCTTGCTCCCCTGCTTGAGCGGCAGGTAGTAGGTGTCGCCGCTGGCGACGCCCTGGCCGGAGGGGATGCCGGTCTCCAACTTCCAGATCTCGTCGCCCTTGGCGAGGCCGAGGGCACGGACGTTACCCTTGTTGACGACGATCACCTTACCGTTGAAGACGCCGCCGAGGTAGAGGTCGTCCTCCTGCTGGCGCTGGTCCCAGAGGCGGGCGCCGTCGCGAAGATTGAGGCAGTAGACGCGCTGGCCATCGGGAGCGGCGAAGACGACCTTGCCGTCCTGGATGATCGGGGCCGACACCTTCCAGTGGTTGTTGCGCGTGGGGTTGAACTGCTGCGGCTGCGGCGGCTGGAAGCGGCCGGGACGCATGCCCACGCCCGGCTGCACCGGTTGCGGCAGATCGTCCTTGGCGGACTTCTCGCGGTAGGAGAAGGCCCAGACGAGGCTGTTGGTCAGCAGGTCGATGCCGAGGATGGCGCCGGCGTTGGTCGGGCAGACGAGCATGCCTTCGCCGTAGGCCAGGTGGGCGGCCTGGACGCGGCGCGCCACGTCCATCTGCATCTTGTCGCGCGTGGTCGCCAGCTGCTGCACCTGGAGCAGCTTGCCGGTGGCGGCTTCCAGGCAGAGCAGGCGCAGCTCCTGGTTCTTTTCGGTCAACAGGTAGAGTTTGCCGGCCATCGGCAGCGGCGGCCCGAGGTAATACGAGTCGAGCAGCTCCTTGTCCTGTTTTTCCTTCTCTTTGGTTACGTCAGTCTTATTGCCTTGCTCCCACTTGAGCTTGCCGCTAACGAGGTCATAGGCCCGAAGCTTGCTGGAGTTGATCGCGACCTTCAGGTTCTCGTTGATGTTGACGTTCGGATTGTAGCCGCCCCGCCCGCCCATATTGTCCATGCCCAGAGAGGGGTCGGGCTGCGGCGGCACGGCCAGGTCGTCGATGGCAAAGACGAAGGTGCCGTCGGTGCTGAGGGTGCCGATCGTGGAGTTCTCGAAGATGATGTTCGGCCGTTTGGCCTGGGTGAAGAAGTCCAGCCACTGGCCGACGGCGGTGGTGGTCGTCGAGTTGCCGAGCAGTTTTTGAATGCTCTGGTCCATCGGCGTCTTCCAGTGGACCTTCTTGCCGCCCAGGTCATAAGCGGCCAGGCCGCTGTGCGTGCGATAGACGACCATCGGGATGCGCTTGCCGTCCGACGCTCGGGTCACGACGGCCGTGATCGGGTGGAAGCCGGGCAGAATGGCTTGCTGAGTCGATTCGAGATGCTGCACTGCCTGGCGGAGGCGCTCGGTGATCGACCCCATGCCCGGCCCGGTTTCTTCCATCGAAACCGCCCAGGCGCGATCCATGTAGGCCGTGTCGCCCTCGCCGCGACCTGTGCGTTGCAGGTTGCCGCCGAACCACGGCCAGTTGGCCAAGTTTTGCACGGCGCCGCCCTTGCCGAGCGCGGCGACGTATTCCTGCAACTCGCTGACGGGTTTCAGGTCGTTGCCGATCTTCAGCTCGCGGGTGCGCTGGTTCAGGTCGCGCCAGGCGCGGGTCTCGTTGACCGTGTCGCCGACCTGGTGGAAAGCGTAGGCGGCCTTGAAGAGGGTGAGCGGAGCGGCCTTGTCGGCGCCCTCGCGGTTGAGCAGGCGCTCGAAGCAAATGGCAGCGATGGTGTAATCGCCGCGATCAAGATAGTAGGTGGCCAGCAAATTGGTCGCCTCACCGCCCGCCTCGGTGAACAGGAAGCGCTTCATCAGGTCGCCGAGCAACAGCGGATCGCCGGTCAGCTTGGCCCGCTTGAGGATGTCCGAGGCTTCCGGCCCCTTGAAGTTCTCGTAATACTTCTTGCCGTCAAGGGGCAGCGAGCCGAGGAGCCGATTCGCCTCCGTCTTGACGCTGGTCCAGACGAGGGTTTCCTTGCCGTCCTGCCCCTTGCGCGGCACCTGGGCAAAGACGTCGGACGAAGTGGACACCAGGTTTTGCAGGATCTTGGTCGCCTCGACCCAGTCCTGGATCTTGATGTAGTCCTCGGCGGCAATGAGCCGATCCTTGAGCGTGGGGTCGCGCAGCAGCTGAATGCTGTCGTCGAAGCCGGTGGGGTCTTTCGGTTGCAGCTCGGGAACGCCCGGACCTTTGGGCGGGACCACGGGGAGGACGTCAACGACGTCTTCGGCGCGTCGCTTCTGGGCGCTGGCGTTTTGCAACAGGGCCGCGGACGTCAAGGCCACGACCGCCGTCAGGGCGCAAACGGCTCGGCGAATACTCCACGTCATTGGCGTACATCCCCCAGGTCAGGTATTCCGGCAAGCGCATCCGGCTCGCGGTTGAGTACCGTTGATTGTCGCACAGCGGCGGCGGCAGTGGCAAGTAGAATCCGCGGACGACGGATTCGGGCGTAACAAGGACGACACCAGCGGCGGGAATTAACCCACTCAAGATTACGTTTCGCGCCGATCCGCGCGAAACGTAAACAAACCATAGCCAGCGCCGCCGCGTCGCGTTATCCTATCTAGTAGCTCGCTCTCACACCCGATATACGGGAGGACTCGCATGATGATACGACTCTTTCTGACGGCCCTGTCGCTCGCGGCTGTTGCCGCGGCCGCTTGTGCCGCCCCGATTCAGGGGCCTACTACTGAGACGATCAAGGACCGCGCTTCGTTTATCCCGCAACGCAAATACCAGGTGCTCAAGGACAGCGCCGTTGGCGTGCTGGTGAGCGACGTGCAGGCCGTCATGGGCCACGATGGCCGCGGCGGGCCAGCCGACGCTTATGGCTTTAGCCTCTCCGGCGGCAGCTATCGCTGGATCTACGTCCCCGTCGCCGAGCAGCCGCTCATCCGCAATCTGAACGTCCAGGTCGGCGCCGACGGGGCCGCGCGGAAGGTTTATCCGTCGCTGAGCATGGCCAACGCCCAGACCGTCAAGCAGTGGAACATCGAGTCCGACTACGCCCTCGTCGAAGTGCAGGTGAACGACGGCCTCGGCTCGCCGGCCGGGGAAAGTTTCGTGGCAACGTCGATGCGCCGACTGGACGGCACCCGCGACTTCCCGGGGAAGCTGCCCGAAATCGTCGCCGACGCCAAGAAACGGCACCAGCTGTTCCAAAAGGAGCAACAGAAAGCGGTCGAGGAAGC